>JAFSWF010000053.1 GCA_017444615.1 Paludibacteraceae bacterium
ATAGTAGCCACAAAGAAAGGCACTATCTACAAACGAACCTCTTATCCCCGCAGCAAGAGCTCGGGTAGTCGTTGAACCGTTCTCGGAAGATGGTCGCGTTATGCTCGCGTGAATGACACGACCATCACGGGACCATCTTCCTAGAAGCATCTAATCAAAGAACTACCTAAATCCGAACGCGAATGGGCAAAGTATTTTTTGATCCGGGCATCGATTCGGTGCGCGGAATCCTGATCGGAACTGATCCTTTTTATATCCGGCGGTATCCCGGTCGCAACGGTCAGACCATGCATATCGTGCAGGCTCGTCCTGACCGCTCAGGGCATGTGCCCTCTGAGGCGGAAGCCGCCAACCGCGTCGCCTTCGGGATCGTGTTTGGCAAAGAGCGACACCGAGAGTTCATCGCACGAACTATGAAAGGACAATTAGAAATCGAATTTCTCGATGAAACAGACAACTGACAGCTAATAGCTGAAAACTTAACAATCATGGCACAACGATTTTTGAAAGCGGAACTGGTGCACCGTCTGGAGCAGTGCATAGGCGCTGAGGTGGGGATGCGCGGCCTTAATACGCTCATCTACGGCTGGCGCAAGAAACATCACTTTACCGACACCGCTATCTACCAGCGTGACTACCTCACCTATCCGGAAACGGAGTCGCTATCCGCCTATGCAGGCTACGATTTATCGCGTTCGAATCCGCTTTTTTGTCAGCAGATAAAAACGCGAAAGCGAATAGTTGCACAGGTCAGAAAAAAGCATTAATTTTGCACCGGATTTGAAAACCTGCGGCTATAATCGGCAGACAGGGCGTCCCGCAACCTATTCTCAGTCTTGCTTGCCGAAAAAGGAATACGTTTTCAAATCCAGCCGGCTTAACAATTTAACAGTTTAACAATTTAACAACCTTAACAATGGCAAAGATTACATTACATGGCATGTTTGCCCGCGTGATGGGTAAGTTCAACCGCTCCGAGACGCTTTATTTCAAGCGCTGTGCGTGCAAGAAAGAGCAGTTAGGTGTAGATCTGCTCAACCCGTCCCAGTCGAAACATGCAAAGAACATCTTGGCGCAAGAAGCGCTGAAGACGGCGGTACAGGCGGCCAAGACTGCCCTTGCTGACCCCACCCAACGGGCGGCGCTCGAAGAGGCGTTCGCTAAGCAGAGTAAGTACTCCTCTCTCTTTGGCTACACCGTTGCGCAGAAGTATGTCAAACCTAATTTTGATTAACTATGACCAAAGAACAAATCTACAAAATTGTAGCTACCGCCGTCACAGCGCTACTGACCTGTTTGGCGATCGCACTCGGACTAAGTAGCTGCAATGTCACTCGCACAGTGACCACTCAATCGCAATGCTGGCAACGTGGTGACACTTCCGTGGTTATCCAGACCAAAACCGTCGAGACGTATGACGCCTCTAAGAAACTAACCTATTAACGAATTTAACCCCTCTCAAGTGGCTTAGAGGGCATCCTACCCTCGAGACACGCGCTAACGAAGCGCGCGTGGATCGAAGAGCGGGTGCATCCGAGTAATTACCGTTAAAACGTGGTTTTAACGCATTACGAGGATAGCCACACGCGAATGGCATCAGTAACTTTTTCAGCCGGCATTGATCATGTATCCGGCGCATTAGCAAAACCAGGTAAAAGTAGTCAACACAGCTGCGAGAAGATGTTGCTCGCAACGCACCGCGTGGCGGAGACCACGAACAAGAACTGCAACCGTTTGTTCCTTCGTAACAAACCCCGCCGTTCGACTCCGACCAAGGACTCAGAGCGTGTAGCACGTGCCCGCTTCGGTATCGTAGCGCGCAATGTCAACACCCGTATGCACAACTTGAGCACTCTTACCCAAGACCAAGAAGCGTTCCTCGCACAGAAGAACCTCTCCGGCGGTAAGAAAACCTTCCGATCCTACATCTGGAAGCTGGAGTTGCAAGCGTATGACGAAAGTCATTCGTAAGCGCTGCGCGCTGACCGGCCTGCGGCCTGTAAGACCGTTACACTGTAGGACCGTTCGCAGGCTCACTGTAGGACCGCCCTATGGGCTGTAGGATTGAATCGCATAGGAGTCTTACAGGCACAAAGTGCCGGTCTTACAGCAAAGCGGTCTTACAACGCAGTGGTCCTACAGCAAAGCGGTCATGAAAAAAAGCGAGATTTTGCTCGCTTTTTTTCATACTTTCTTGCATATGTCGATTTTTTTTTGTATCTTTGCAGGCGAAAAAGTTATCCTGATTATGAATACAAAAATTTCTTTCTTCGCATGTATGGCAGCGATAGTGATGGGATGTAGCAATTCACCGGATTCAATAGTCAAGAGCCAAGAGCCAACAGCCAATAGCCAAGATAAGGCGCCGATTGGTAAGCCGGAATTGCGTATTAAGGGTGGTCGAATGACGCCCGAGGCGTTATGGTCGATGGGTAGAATCGGTAGCGTTAAGACCGATATAGAGACGGGTTGGTTGGCGTACACCGTCAGTTACTACAGCATTGAGGAGAATAGAAGCACAAGCTGGATAAGGATCTGCGATCCGTTTGAGGGGCCTACCCCAACCCTCCCTGAAGGGAAGGAGGAAAAGCCTAACCCCGACCCTTCCCTAAAAGGAAGGGAGGAAAGTATGCAGGTTTTGGATGAGTTTGTGGGAAGTGAGCCGGCATGGTTCGGTAATAGCGGATGGTTAGCCTTCATGCGTGGGGGACAGTTGTACCTGCGTCGCGACAAAGAGGAGGTGAAGGTAGAAGGCGCGAACGATATAGAGGGTTTTCTACTCTCCCCTAAGCGCGATAAGATTATTGTCATTAAGTCTGTTAAGACCATTCCGAGTACCGTGGATAAGTATCCCGATCTGCCGTTGGCGACGGGTCACATGCATGAGGATTTGATGTATAAGCACTGGGACGAGTGGACGGAGACCGCTCCGCAGCCGTTTGTCTATGAACTGAAAATAGACTATTTCGGCGAGGGCGAGCGGATCGTTTCGGCTACATTAGGCAAAGGATTCAACCTGCTGGAAGGCACGGCGTTTGAGTGTCCGATGAAACCCTTCGGTGGCGTGGAGCAGTTGGCATGGAACCCCAACAACGAAGAGATAGCGTACACCTGCCGCAAGAAAACGGGTTTAGACTATGCCGTTTCGACGAATAGTGATATATACCTTTATAACCTCAAGACGCGCAAGACGCGTAACATCACCGAGGCTAACAAGGGCTACGACATCAACCCTGCTTACTCGCGCGACGGACAGTGGATAGCGTGGTTGTCGATGGAGCGTGACGGCTATGAGAGCGATGAGAACCGTTTGGCAGTGATGAACCTTAAGAGTGGTGAGCAACGTTACTTAGTGGCGGGTTGGGGCGACCACGTGGATGAGTTTGCGTGGTACGACGATACGACGCTGCTTTACACTTGTTGCGCGGAAGGCACGGTGGATATGTATATGACGAGTGTGCACGGAGGCGGCGAGAGGATGACCGAAGGACAATACGATGTTTCCATCGGCGATGTGGGATGGCACGAGGTGTATCTGCTATGTCACTCGATGCGTCAAGCGAATGAGATCTACCGCTTCGACGTGGCGCAGTACTTGTCCGACCCGAGTCGCGAATATGGTCCGCGAGGTATAGATTGGCAGACACCCCACTCCGCTTTGGAGGTGGAACTGGCGCAGTTGACGCACGAGAACGATAATATTTACCGGCAGATAGAACTATCCACCGTGGTGCCCAGATGGCAAAAAACAAGCGACGGTAAGGATATGTTAACCTGGATCATTTACCCCCCGCATTTCAATCCCAAGAAGAAATACGCGACGATTCTCTATTGCGAAGGTGGTCCGCAAAGTCCCGTTAGTCAGTTCTGGTCGTACCGGTGGAACTTCATGATGATGAGCGCCGGCGATTATATCATCGTAGCGCCTAATAGACGCGGTTTGCCGGGCTTTGGCAAGGAGTGGAACGAGGAGATCTCGGGTGATTACGGCGGACAGTGCATGACCGACCTGCTGACGGCGATTGATGAGTTTTGCACGGAGCCGTATGTGGACAAAGACCGCTTAGGCTGCGTAGGTGCATCGTTTGGCGGCTATAGTGTGTATTGGTTAGCAGGACATCATGAGGGTCGGTTCAAAGCCTTCATCGCGCATGACGGAATCTTCAATTTAGAGATGCAGTACCTCGAGACGGAAGAGAAATGGTTTGCCAACTGGGATTTAGGCGGCGCTTATTGGGAGAAAGAGAACGCCGTGGCGCAACGCACGTACGCTAATAGTCCGCATCGGTTTGTGGACCGTTGGGACACGCCGATACTATGTATCCACGGCGAGAAAGATTACCGTATCTTGGCTAATCAGGCGATGGCGGCGTTCGATGCGGCTAAGATGCGCGGTGTGCCGGCAGAGTTGCTCATCTTCCCCGATGAGAACCACTGGGTACTCAAACCCCAGAACGGCATTCTCTGGCAAAGAGAGTTCAGAGGTTGGCTGGATAGATGGCTGAAGGAATAGTGATGAGTTGAAAGAAAATGATTTTTTATTCATAATAACTTTTGTTTATTGCCTACTCTTTATCGGATTTTCGGCATCCTCCGGTTATACAAGGGTATAATAAAAGCGTGGGCTTTCGTTCGCTTCATTTGATTGTTTGAGGTCCTAGACTTACCTTAATGTTTCAAATAAATGCACGGAAAACTCACGCTAACACGTGAGCGTGCATAAACCGTACTTGAAACATTAATGATGTTTGTGAACTTGTCTAGGGTTTCAAACAATCAAGTTGGCTTATAACGCTTAATAGTGGCGCAACGCTTTGCGCCTATTTATGTCACCACTTTTTTACGCTGTCGGTGTCAGCGGTGCTATGCTTTTAATATATGTTTGCTTTCTACATTCTCCAGCACGGTCATTTGCTGGATTGCTATTTGATTGAGTTTCTGGAGACGTTCGCCCTGCGGCAGACCTTCGTTGATAAAGACCGCATTCAGGTTCTCCATATTGCTCAGACAGATTAATTGGTTAATCGTTGCGTAGTCGCGAATATTGCCTTTGTCGTCTGGATGGGCATCGCGCCACTCTTTGGCGGTCATTCCGAACAACGCCACATTGAGTACGTCCGCTTCGTTGGCATAAATGAGCGAACGATGATATGGGTCAATCTCTTCCGGTATTAAGTGCTCCTTGATAGCGTCTGTATGTATATGGTAATTGATCTTTGCCAACTCGCGTTTCGCGGACCATCCGATAGCCTTTTGTTCCTCTTCTTTGAGACGTTGGAACTCCTTAATCAAATAGAGTTCGAACTCAACCGAAACCCAACTAGCAAACTTAAATGCTATATCCCGTTGAGCAAATGTGCCGCCATTATTCCCACTTCTTGAAATTATGCCTATTGCTCCTGTTAATTCAATCCACCGTGACGGACTCAACGTGAATGCATTACTCCCTGCCTCTCTTAAAAGGGGATCGAATTCGACCCCTTTGAAATGTGGGTTGTTTAGTGCCTCCCACATTCCGAGATACTCAATCGTATTTTTGAGCCGCATCCAGTTCTTTACTACATCTTTAGGCTCTAACGCATTCTTCTGCCGAGCTATATCCGTGATACAGATATAATCCCATCCATTCTGCGAAAAAGAACGGATGGTAGTATCCTTTACAACTATTTCTTGGAGTTTAGCCATTTTTATCTATTCATTCGACCGCTTCGTACCTGTTGTACGCATATACGTTTCAATTTTGCATGCAAAATTACATAAAATAATTGATATACGCAAATAAATAGGAAGAAAAAATCGAATTGCTTTGCATAATTCAAAAAAAAGCAGTAACTTTGCAGTCGTTTTGCAAACGAAAGCAAAGGAGTTATAACAAGATGAAATACAATTACGAATACGAGATTAAATACCAGGAGGTGGACGGGGCGAAGAAGTTGCGGCTGTTCAACCTGGAGAACTACCTGCTGGAGGTAGCAGGTACCGTAGCGGACGAGTTGGGATTCGGCATTGCGGCGCTTCATCCGCGCGGGCTGACATGGATCCTGACGCGGCTGAGCGTAGAGATGTACGAACTGCCGACGCATTGCCAGCAGGTGCGGTTCGAGACATGGATCGAGAGCAACTCGCATATGCTGAGTACCCGTGACTTTCGCATATATGCGAAGCCCTCAGAATTCAGCCATCAGCCATCAGATGAATGGATTTTAATCGGGCAATGCAAGAGCGTCTGGGCGGTGCTGGACCTGGAGAAGAGAGAGATCGTCAATATCTTCGACGACCCGATGTTCGCGGACTGCGTGGACGGCGAAGTGATAGAGATGAGCCGCGTACGAATGACCACTATTCCCGAACCTACCGGTGTGGAGAGCCATAAGGTCGTTTATTCGGATATCGATTATAACGGACACTGCAACAGTTGTCGTTACCTGCAGGCGATGACGGACGCGTACTTGCCTGATTACTACGGCAAACGGGTGCGACTGGATATCAGTTATTCGAAAGAAGCGATGGAAGGCGAGACGCTGCAGACCATGTATCTGGTAACAGACGAGGGCGTGCAGTACCAGCAGAAGAACGGGGCTGGCGAGACGAGTTGCTCAGCGAAATTGACAATTCTTAGCCCTAAAGGGCACGATTATTTGACAAAGTCAAATCTTGATAATTGACAATTGATAATTATGGATATTATTGAGAACAAGCCGTTGAAGCGGCCGACAGAGTTGGAATGCGATGTAGTGCGGTTCCAAGTTCAGAAAGATAAATGGATTGCCTTTGTAGGCTTGTTGGACGGTCGTCCATACGAGATCTTCACAGGTCTGGCGGATGATGAGATGGGTATTGCGTTACCGAAATCGGTAACGAAGGGCAAGATCATCAAAGTGGTGCAAGCGGACGGTCAGAAGCGCTATGATTTTCAGTTCGTCAACACGCGCGGTTTCAAAACGACCGTAGAAGGTCTGAGTTATAAGTTCGACAAGGAGTTTTGGAACTATGCCAAGTTGATATCCGGTGTGTTACGATATGGCATGCCTATAGACCAAGTGGTGAAGATGATCAGCGGTCTGCAGATGGATAGCGATTCGATTAACAGTTGGACAACCGGCGTGGCACGTGTGCTGAAGCGATATATTCCGGGAGTTCCTTCTGAGGAAGAAGAACTCGAGAATTGACCTTAATCCTAAAATCGTCAATCGTTAAATCGTAAATAAAAATAGAGACCCGCTTGGAGTCTCTATTTTCTTACTTTTCTGCATGTTGGAGAGGGTTGCCGTTGGCATCAACGAAACGCATCTCGAGCATTCCTAATGATTGGTCTTCCACCAGTTTGACGCCGAATTGGCGTTGCCATAGATTCTTGAGTGAACCGAACCATCCACGGCAGGCGTAGGAATAGACGAAGGGGTGTAGATGGAGTCTGGCACCTCTGCCGAAGTGCTCAAACACATGTTCGCACTCTTCGGTCACATGGTCGGTAAAGAGAATCGACGCTTGGATCTTTCCTTTTCCTCCGCAAGTAGGACAAATTTCTTCTACTTGCACTTCTACAGCGGGTCGTACGCGTTGACGCGTTATTTGCATCAGACCGAACTTACTGAGCGGTAGCACATTGTGTTTGGCTCGGTCGTGTTCCATCAGTTTGCGTACATAATCATAGAGTTGCTGCTGATGCTCCTTGGAGTCCATGTCGATAAAATCAACGATGATGATACCCCCAATATCACGGAGTCGTAGTTGGTGCACCAATTCTTCTGCGGCGAGCATATTGAATTGGAAGGCATTTTCCTCTTGGTCCTCATAGATTTTCTTACTGCCGGAATTGACATCAATAGAGAACAGTGCTTCGGTTTTATCGATGATGAGGTATCCACCATGTTTGAAACCGACCGTTCTGCCGAGTCCCGTTTTCATTTTACGGGTGATGTCAAAATGGTCAAAAATAGGCTGTGCACCTTGGTAGAGTTTGACTATTTTCGCACTCTCGGGAGCGATGAGTTCCAAATACTGCCGTACTTCGGTATAGATACCGCGGTCATTGATTTGGATGGAAGTAAAATCAGGGCTCAGCACATCTCGGATGATACCGAGTGTACGCCCCATTTCTTCGCTCACGAGGCTGACGGGTTGCTTGTTCTGGAGTGTCTTGATGGTCTCGTGCCATCTTTCTACGAGCAGTCGCAACTCATTGTCCAACTCCGCCACACGTTTTTCTTCAGCAACCGTACGCACGATGATTCCGAAGCCTGCAGGCTTGATGGAAAGCATCAGTTGTTTGAGACGCTGGCGTTCCGCCTCGCGTTTAATCTTCTGGCTGACCATGACGCCATCAGAGAAGGGGATGAGGACGATATTCCGTCCGGCGATAGAGATCTCTGCGGTAAGGCGTGGACCTTTGGTGTTAATGGGTTCTTTAGAAACCTGCACCAGAATAGGGTCACCTACCTTGAGCACCTCGGCTATTTGTCCTTCTTTGCCTACATCGGGCAGACGTTTGGTCTTGGTAATAGCCGGTAGACGTCTGGTATCCGAAACAGCTTTAGCGACATAGGATTGCAGTGTACGAAACTGAGAACCTAAATCCAAATAGTGCAGAAAAGCTTCTTTCTCGTGACCTACATCGACGAAAACCGCATTAAGCGCCGGCATCACTTTCTTGACACGACCGTAATAGATGTTACCCACTGCAAAATTATCCACATTGCGTTTTTCACGCGCCACTTCTTGCAGCCGTTCATCTTCCGTCAGCGCAATAGCGATTTCTTGGGGCTGTACGTCCACAATCAATTCGCTTTTCATACTGAATAGGGTTTTTAACAATAAATAAAAAAGCCTTGTGGCAGCATGTCTACGCTTAGACAAACCTTCCGCCACAAAGCTAAACGCATCGCCAATTACTTATGCTTATGACGATTCTTACGCAGGCGTTTTTTACGCTTGTGCGTGGACATCTTATGTCTCTTATGCTTTTTTCCGTTTGGCATAATAGTGTTAGTAAATAAAAAGTTAATATATAAAGTTTCTTAAATAGCTTATTTCAGTTTGCGCACGGGTTGCTCAAACTCCGGATATGCCTTGAAGAAAGGCACTTTGTGAGAAGGAACGGCCACAGAGATGTTTTTGCTAATATTACGAGCCACTTTGGCAGCGCGTGTTTTGGTACCGAAGCAACCAAATCCACGGAGATACACCGTGTCATCAGCACTAACATGCTTAATGACGCTGTCCATAAACGACTCAACTACAATCCCTACAGTTGCTTTGTCGTAGCCAGTTGACATGGCAATTTCATTAACGAGTTCAGCTTTAGTCATAATACGTGATTTTATAAAAATTATTCAATAAATTCGAAAAACGGTGCAAAGTTACTATAAATTATTGAAATACAAAAGTTTTTTTGAAAAAAAATTTCAAATTTCGTTATTTTTTTGTACTTTTGCAGAGAAAATTGAACTTTTTGACCAAAAAAGTGGAACATTTATGCACAATTCCATATTTTATAGCCACTTATATCGTTGGTACGAGTCTAATCGTCGGATCTTGCCTTGGCGTGAGACGAAAGACGCGTATTGTATTTGGTTGAGTGAGGTTATTTTGCAGCAGACGCGAGTGGCGCAAGGGATGGCGTATTATATGCGTTTTGTGGAGCGCTGGCCGACGGTGGAAGCGTTAGCCTCAGCGGATGAGGCGGAGGTGCTGCGGGAGTGGCAAGGCTTAGGGTATTACAGCCGTGCACGCAATCTGCATAAGGCGGCGAAGATGGTGGTGGAGAGAGGATGGAGTCCTTTTCCTGCGCGTTTTGAAGAGATACGGAGTTTGCCGGGTGTAGGCGAGTACACGGCGGGTGCGATTGCGTCGTTTGCCTACAATGCGCCTTATGCGGCCATGGACGGCAATGTGTATCGGGTGCTGGCACGGCTGTTTGACATCGACGAAGCGTTTGATACGACGGCGGGTAAGAAACGTTTTCGGGCGTTGATGGAAGAGTTGCTGGACAAAGAACATGCGCGGCTTTTCAATTCGGCGATTATGGAGTTTGGCGCGCTGTATTGTACACCAAGCCATGCACGAAGTGACGATGTACAAGGTACGAAGGGATTAGAAGAAAAATGCCCTGTTTGTCCGTTAGTGGATTTTTGTTTAGGTCATGCGCACGGTACGGCAGAGTTATTACCTGTTCGTAAGCCCAGACCGCAGGTAAGGGACAGGTGGTTCACATACCATGTTTATGTGTACCAGCCATCAGAAGTCAGCTATCAGCCGTCAGAATTATTTACTATTATTCGAAGGAGGGAAAATCCCAAAGATATATGGTATCACCTGTATGAGTTTCCTTGCGAGGAAATGAGCCATGAGCCATCAGCCATCAGTCATCAGCCATCAGCCGGCGGTAATCAGCTTTCTTTCACGCATGTGCTCTCGCACCAGCGCCTGCACGCGCGATTCCTTATTCACCGCGTGGAGAGGTTGCCGGAGATAGAAGGTGGTATCGTTATACCTTGGTCGGAGTTGGACCAATATGCGCTTTCTCGATTAACGCTGCGAGCACTTGATACAATGGGGCATAAGGGCTGGTAGCCAGAATATCCAGATGTTTTTGAATGACGGCATGGTCTCCGCGTTTAGCGGGACCTGTTTGCGCGTCAGCCGGTCGCATGGTGTGCACTTTAGCGGCCGTTTGGTCAATGAGCGGCAGTAGGGCTTCGAAGGGAATCTGCGTATCTTTTAAGACCTCTTCAGCGATGCGGAACATCATATTGGAGTAGTTATTGGCAAAGATACCGGCTATATGCAGCCGTTCGCGGTCATGTTGATTGGCCTCGTAGATACGAGAGGTGAGTGTTTGCGCCAAGGAATAGATAGCGGCTATGTCGTCGATGTTCCGTCCCTCAATGAAACAAGGGATTCCACTCCAGTCATCGATGAGCAGTTCGCGGCTGAAGCTCTGGAAGAAATACAACACACCTGCATGAGGTTTATCGGCGCCGAAGACCTCTATAGGCATCGAACCAGAGGTGTGGAGATGCAGGGCTTTGGGGGCGCGAACTAAGGAAACCACTTCCGCTAAGGCGTGGTCGGCTATGGCATAGATATAGACTTCTGCCTCTGGTATCGAACGAACGTTAGAAGGGTCTGCGGTGAGCGGACGGGCGTGGACAAGTTCAGTATGTACTCCTTTGAGTTCAAACGCATGGTGGAGGTTCGTTCCCACACTGCCTGCACCGATAATAGCTATTTTCATTTATTTCTTCTTTAAGATAATCCAGATGATGACGGGTGCACCGAAGAGTGCGGAGACGGTAGAGATGGGTAGTGGATAGACAGCCAGCGAGCATAGCACGTCGCAGACAAGCAGCAGGCAGGCACCGATGAGTGCCGAGGCCGGCATGGTGATACGATGGTTGGAGGTTCGGAAGAGTCCTCTGGCTATGTGGGGTACCGCCACTCCGACGAACGCCACGGGTCCGCAGAAAGCCGTTACACCGCCTGCCAAAAGGCCTGTGGCTAAGACGATGAGCAGTCGCGTACGGGGTACGTTGATGCCGAGGCCGCGAGCGTAATCTTCGCCTAACAAAAGTCCGTTAAGGGGTTTGAGAACGATAATAGCCATCAAGGCACCGAGCAGCAATATAGCCACTAAAAACGGCATATCACTCCATCCCACACTATTGAGCGAACCGAGTGTCCAGACGATGAAGAGTTTGAGTGCGTCGGGGTTGGCGAAGTTTTGCATCAGGCTCACTAAAGCGCCTGCGATGGAACCGAACATCATACCTACGATGAGCAGGCTGACATTGCTGGTGACGCGACGACTAACCGCCAGCACCAACAGTAAGACCAGCGTAGCCCCGATAACGGCGGCGACGGGGAGGAAGAGGCCTACCCCCATCCCCTCCCTAAAGGGAAGGGCTATTAGCGCGCTGCACATCGTCAGTAAAGCTACGCCGAGGGAGGCACCGGAGGAGACGCCGAGGGTGTATGGTCCGGCGAGGGGATTACGGAAAAGTGTTTGCATGATCAGACCTGCCACCGATAATCCTGCGCCTGCTAAGATAGCAGTGATGGCTTTGGGGAGACGGATTGCATGAAGGATCTGATGTTCCATGGGGGATAAGGCGTTGCCAAACGGCCACAGCCAAATGCTTCCGCTGCACACATCCAAGCAGAAGAAAAGGACCACTAACAGGCCCAAAACGACCATTAAGATACTATTTCTCTTCATTTTGGGTGCAAAATTACTAAAAATTTTGGATATGTGCAAAAAATGTTGTAACTTTGCACGTTTTTTGATAAAATTATGAGTGTACATGTTCAAAATAGTCGTATGACGACCGCTAAATTGCGTCAGATGAAAGCGAACGGAGAGAAGATCGCTATGCTGACGAGTTATGATTATACGTTAGCGTCCTTAGTGGACGAAGCGGGGATTGATATACTTTTGGTAGGCGACAGCGCCAGCAATGTGGTGTGTGGTAATCCATACACGCTGCCTATAACGGTAGAAGAGATGATTTTTCTGACGAAGGGAGTCGTACGCGCGGCGCAACATGCGTTGGTGGTGTGCGATATGCCTTTTGGCAGTTATCAAGTGAGCGAAGAGGAAGCAGTACGCAATGCTATTAAGATTCTGAAAGAGAGCGGCTGCGATGCCGTTAAGTTAGAAGGTGGCGAGGAGATCTTGCCTGCCATTCGACATATGATCCAAGCCGGAGTGCCGGTGATGGGACATTTAGGTTTGACGCCGCAGAGTGTGAACCAATTCGGCGGATATGGTCTGCGCGCCAAAGAAGAGGCGGAGGCAGATAAATTGCTGCACGACGCACAGTTGTTGGACGAAGCGGGTTGTTTCTCTATTGTGCTGGAGAAGATCCCTGCGGCGTTGGCAGCGCGTGTAACGCAAGCGGTTAGTTGTCCGGTTATCGGTATCGGCGCCGGTAACGGCTGCGACGGTCAAGTGCTGGTACTGCACGACATGTTAGGACTTAATCAAGGATTCAAGCCTAAGTTCTTGCGCCATTTTGCGTCGTTAGCCGGCGAAGTGAAGAACGCGGTAGGCAATTATATAGACGCCGTGAAGGACAGTTCGTTCCCTTCGACAGAAGAGAGTTATTAAACATATTCGCGATATGATTACATTTTTTATTGCCTTAGGGATCTTAATCATTGGCTTTTTTACCTACGGCAAATTGGTAGAAAAGATATTTGGTGTAGAGCCTGCGCGTAAGACGCCTGCGTTGACGAAAGCGGATGGTGTGGACTTCGTACCGATGGAGCCTTGGCGTATCTTTTTGGTTCAGTTCTTGAATATTGCCGGTTTAGGTCCTATTTTCGGTGCCATTATGGGTATTTTCTATGGTCCTGCAGCGTTTCTGTGGATTGTGTTCGGTACTATTTTTGGAGGCGGTGTGCATGATTATTTGAGCGGTATGTTGTCTGTTCGGAAAGACGGTGCAAGTCTGCCGGACATAGTGGGAGACGAGTTGGGACAAGGAACGAAAGCCTTTCTGCGAGTACTGAGTTTAGTGCTGCTGGTCTTGCTGACGACTACTTTTCTTAGCGGTCCTGCTACGTTGCTGCAGGGTTTAGCGCCGCTGGGTACGATGCCGTTTAGCGGGCATATGATTCCTATTGTGTGGGTGCTGATTATCTTCGGTTATTATGCCTTAGCCACAGTGCTACCGGTGGATAAGTTAATCGGTCGCTTCTACCCCATTTTCGGCGGCATATTGCTGTTTATGGGTTTAGGTATCATGGTGGTAATGATAGGTTGGCATGGCAGCGAAATGCCCGAGGTGTTTGACGGTTTGCAGAACAGGCAGACGAACGGTTTGCCGCTTTTCCCGATGATGTTCGTCAGCATTGCTTGCGGTGCTATTTCCGGTTTTCACGGTACACAGAGTCCTATCATGGCGCGTTGTATCACGAATGAGCGTCAGGGTCGTTGGATCTTCTATGGTGCGATGGTGGCCGAAGGTATCTTAGCCTTGATTTGGGCGGCTGCAGCGGGTACTTTCTTTGCCGATCCGGAGAAGGGATTGTATGGTATCGATGGTTTGCAGGCGTTTGCGGCGCAACACCCGGGAGAGAATATCGCCGCGCTGGTGATTGACCAAGTGAGCCGGAGTTGGTTGGGTACGGTAGGCGGCATATTAGCGATTATCGGCGTTATTGCAGCGCCTATTACCAGTGGCGACACGGCATTGCGGAGTGCTCGATTGATAGTAGCGGATTTTCTGAAATGGGATCAACGTCCCATCCCGAAGCGTTTGATGATTGCGTTGCCGCTGTTCCTGTGCGTGTTTGGAATGGTGTTCGTGGATTTCAATGTAGTTTGGCGTTATTTCGCTTGGACGAACCAGACACTGGCTGTGTTCACGTTGTGGGCAGGAACGGTGTGGCTGTATAAGAAGCAGTCAGCCGTCAGCCATCAGCCGTCAGATTATCGTTTCGGATACCTGATTGCGATGATTCCGGCGCTGTTTATGACGATGGTGTGCAGCAGCTATATCTTCATTGCACCGGAAGGATTAGCCCTTTCGCCGGCGAACAGATGGATAGGCTATCTCGTTGCCGGTTTGGTGACACTGAGTTGTTTATGCGGATTTATTGTCTGGTCCAAGAAACAAACGAATGATTAAGAGTGCGCAATATATCATCTCCAGTCCGGACGTGAAGGATTGTCCACAGAGTAATCTGCCGGAATACGCGTTTATCGGACGCAGTAACGTAGGCAAATCGAGTTTGATCAATATGCTTTGCCATAATCCTAAGTTGGCGAAGACGAGTCAGAAACCCGGTAAGACGTTGCTGATTAACCATTTTTTAGTGCAAAGCACTGACCGCTCCGCTGTAAGACCGTTGCACTGTAAGACTGCTGGCGCTGTTAGACCGGCTTCGCCTGTAGGAGAGTGGCACTTAGTGGACCTGCCCGGGTATGGGTACGCGCAGGCGGGACAGAAACAACGCGAGGCGTTACGGCAGATGATTGAGCGGTATTGCTTGTTGCGGGAACAGTTGGTGTGTTTGTTTGTGCTGATTGATTGCCGTCACGAAGCGCAGAAGATTGATTTGGAGTTTTTGGCGTGGTTGGGTGAGAACGGTGTGCCTTTTGCGATAGTGTTTACAAAGGGGGATAAGTTAGGCAAAGTGCGCCTCAAAGAGAACGTGGAGGCGTATAAGAACCGCTTACTGGAAGAATGGGAAGAGTTACCGCCAGTGTTTGTGACGAGTTCGGAAACGGGTTTAGGTGGCGACGAATTAACCGCTTATATTGAACAACTCAATGAGGAGATAGAATCTTAATAATCGTACATTTTTTTACCCTCGTCTTGCATTCGACTTGCCTTCGACTTGCCTTCGACTCTCTCTCGTCTCAGTATAAAATGCGTAAAATCTTAAAAATAGTAAACTTTTGGTTGCTGCTGATAGCGTTCAGTTTGCCTGCTTATGCTCGTCAGGCTCGGGTGTACGGCTATGTGGTGGACCAAGATAACGTAGGTATCGAGTTGGCGAACGTAGTGGTGCTCGACAGTGAGACGCCGATAGGTACGGCCACCAACAAGAACGGGTACTACGAATTGCTATTAGACGAGGCCGATACGGTGGTGCTTTCGTTCTCTATGATAGGTTATACGACAGTTCAGCAACGTATCATTGACCTCAAAGAGGTGCTTAATATCAACGTGCAGTTACTGACCGACGAACAGATGCTGACGGAGATCGAAGTGCGTGGTATCAAGCACACGGAAGGCACCATGGACCGTATCGACGCGTCTGCTACGCGGGTCATGCCGGACGCTACCGGCGGTTCGATTGAGAGTTTGCTGATTACGTTTGCCGGTGTGAGTCAAACCAACGAATTGAGTAGCCAATACAACGTCCGTGGCGGTTCGTTTGATGAGAACTCGGTTTATGTGAACGGCATTGAGATTCACCGTCCGTTACTCATTCGAAGCGGTCAGCAGGAAGGTCTGAGTTTTGTCAACCCCGAGATGGTGGAGAACGTCTCTTTCTCTGCCGGTGGCTTCGGTGCACAATACGGCGATAAGATGTCCTCGGTATTGGATATAACGTACAAGCGTCCGCAAGCGTTCGAAGCGAGCCTCAGTGCCAGCCTATTAGGCGCGCAGGTATATGTGGGTCACGGCGACAGCGCTTATTCGATGATGCATGGCCTACGCTACAAAACGAGCAAGTACATGTTAGGTGGTTTGAGTACCGCCGGTAACTACGAGCCTACTTACCTCGATTATCAGACATATATCACGTGGAAGGTTGGAGGCCGTCAGCATTCGGCTGTCAGAAGTCAGCCGTGGACGATGTCGTTCCTCGGCAACGTCAGTCAGAATGATTATCGTTTTCGTCCGGACTCGTTAGCGCAAGCGTGGGGAGGCAATGATGCCAATCATCTGAATATCTACTACGAGGGGCAAGAAAAAGACCGCTTCTTGACGGCCTTTGCGGCGTTGAGTGCGAGAGGAAAAGTGAGTGAGAACGTAGAGACAGGCTTTGACCTCTCCGGCTTTTATACCAACGAGCGGGAGAATTTTGATATCACCGGCGAATATGTGCTCAACCGCGCAGACGTTGTGGCGACGGGTGTGTTCCATCAGCATGCACGCAATAGTCTGCAAGCCGGCGTCATCAACCTTGCGCATACCGGTGCGTGGACCAAAGCAGACAACACCCTTTCGTGGGGTGTGAGCGGACAAGCGGAGTTGATTCGTGACTATATCAACGAATGGGAGTGGCGTGACTCGGCGGGTTATTCGCTGCCCGAAGACGGCGCGAACATGGAGTTGTATTACGCCTTGCGGGGCGATAGTGCGATGCGTTCCGCGCGCGTACAGGCGTACGTTCAAAATAAACATAAATGGAACACGAACTCGGGTCAGTGGATTTTGACGGTAGGCGGACGGCTCCAGTGGTGGAGTTGGAATAACGAAGTGCTGCCATCGCCTCGCGCGTCAGTGGAGTGGATTCCGGGATGGAAACGCGATTTCTGTTTTCGCTTGGCGACGGGTTTGTATTATCAGGCACCGTTCTACAAAGAGCTACGCGATACGCTGACGGACGGGCTGGGTATCACGCGTATTCAACTCAACCGTCAGTTGCGCGCACAGCGTTCGGTGCAAGTGGTGTTGGGTGGCGATTATTATTTCCGTGCGTGGGGACGGCCGTTCAAGTTCACCGCCGAAGCGTATTATAAGTACATTGACCGAATGGAGAGTTATACGGTGGACAATGTGCGGGTTCGTTACTCGGGTAAGAACGACTCCGAAGGCTTTGCGGCGGGTTTGGACTTGAAGCTCTATGGCGAGTTAGTACCCGGGGCGGATAGTTGGATTTCGTTCTCAACGATGGGTGCACGCCAGCGATTATTGGGTACGAACACATGGACACCTGCGCCGCAAGAACAACGGTGGAACTTCTCCATGCTCTTCCAAGATTATATCCCCCAACTGCCGCAACTCATGTTCCATATTAAGATGCAATTTGCGGACGGGCAGCCGTATTACCATCCTGCCAACCGACAAGTATCCAGTAGAATGCCCGTCTATAAACGCATCGATTTGGGTGCCACGTATGTCTTCAATGCCAAGACCGCTAAGTTCATGCGTGCGCCATCCGCCAAGCATGTCAAGCAGTGGGCCATCCAGTTTGAAGTGTTCAATATAGTGGGGTGGAAGAATGTGAACTCTTACCTCTTTATGGAAGACGCGTACGGCACGCCGTTCATTAGTCCGAACTACCTGACCGATCGCCGTTTTAACCTCAAGGTGACAGTCGATCTGCGCTAAAAAGGGGAAGCCGTTTATTGCGAAAATCTTTTCGATTATTGAGAAAAACACAAAAATATTTGCATAACTCAAAAAATCTTTGTACCTTTGTGCCCTGAATGAAATCATTCCGATACATAGCGTTGCTTCTCGTCAGTTGTCTGACCCTTTCTGTGTGGGCGGAAGAGACGGAAGAGAAAGGGGGTAGCGAATTTGCGTGGTCCAGCAAGCAGTCGTCCCGAACCGGCTTGTATTCCACCCGCAATTATTTCATTACGAACGGAGTCAGTCTCTCCGTTCATGCTATGTATTATTTCGGCGATGTTGACAATGTGGGCGTGGCGTTCAACGGAGGATTCAATAAGTATAACCTCAGTTACGGCGGTGCGCTGTCCTTTCAATACCTCTTGCCGCTCAGCCATCATTGTAATATGCGGTTCTCCTTGGGGGCAGGTAAGTTAAACGGTAATAACGCTTATATCATTTCGCAGAATATCGATTCGCTTGGCAACCGTCGCAATGACTATCGTAAGTTTGATTCGTGGTTTATTCAACCGGCTGTGGGCGTGGAGATTTATCCGTTTGAGAAAGCAGGATTTTACCTCTACGGCGGTATTGCGTTGACCGCCAGTCATATCAACGCCGAGAAAGGAACGATTACTTTTGAAAACGATGGCGAGACGATTAAGGAGCTCGTGCCCCAACAAGATAGAGCCGGCAATGTACTCTTCCCTATCACTACATGGAGTTTTCTGCCGATGGCGCAGTTAGGTATAGGTTATTCGATCAGGCTCAATAAATCGTGGACGCTGAATATAGAGGCAATGGGTCAGTTAGGATTGTGCGACCTGCCCCGAATGAACTTAGACGCATGGCCGTTGCCCGATACGGAAGCCAGCGGTTATAGCCATAATAAATCGCCGGACGGTTGGTTCCAACTGGGTGTGACCGTCACTTATCGTTGGCGTAACTGCGAGCACTGCCGGCTCAATAAGAACACACGCGGTCATCGCGGTGCGCGAAGTGCACGGCGCTAAAAGATGAGATGCTCTATAAGAAAGAACGAGGCCCTATTGGACAGGACCTCGTTCTTTTTCGGTTACCGTACCGGTCTCGGCATATTCGACTAAGTTTTCTAAGATGGTAGTGAAGCGCCATTCCATGGCGTTACGCCAGGTTTTGTCGGAGATAAAAGCCGATAAGAATCGTCCGAACACCAACCGAAACTCATAGTGCACCGCCGTTTCGGTAGGCGAGAGAGGGTCGAGAAGGAAAATCACATCGCCGCCTTCGAGAATCGAACCGGAATACGTAGCATTCATGTGGGCGTTGAGCGGATAAGGCTGATCGGCCGGACGCGTCAAGCGATAGTGCGTGCCAAGGTGTTGGTCCTTCCACCAACGAATACCCAGTATGTAAATATCTATCGCCACATCGCCGTTCTTCTCCACGGGGTCATAGAACCGGTCCTTATAGCGCAACTGCACCGCGTCACGTCCTTCCTTCGATTTGGATTCTTTCACTTCCGCTTCGCCCAAGCCTATATAGGCCCATTCAAAAAGCGAATCGGGGTTGGATTGAAACTGGTAGCAGAATTTCTCCACCACCTCCAACATCTTATCCACGGACACGTGACAGACGGTATCCATCACCACTTGTCGCTGCTGCGGACGCGCCATCACCAGCGCACTCACGCAAAGCAATAGGATTGTTATTCGGCTGCGCATAGTGTTACTGCACTTCGTAATCCAAACACATCCGAACGGCTGTATAAGGCCGCACTAACCCATTCGCCACCGCTACGTGCGCCGGGTGAACGGCATAGCCTTTCAGCGACTCGAAACTGTCTAAAGTAGAGTCCAGCATGATATCTGCGTTGCTGGTCTCTAACCGGCCATCTATCTGCACGTGGATAGCCAGCAGACCGGGTACTTGGCCTTGCAGACCTTCTAAACCTTCTTTTATTGCATGCGCACGCTCACGTTTTTCTGCGGCGCTTAACTCGTCCTTGAGTTGCCAAAGAATAATATGTTTTACCATTTTATCGCGGTGTAAATAGTTGATATTCCAAAGGTAAGCGGTGTGAAGTTCGTCTGCTCAAAGCCGGCTTCGCGTAAGTGCTGTACAAACGCTTCGCCCCAACAGAAATGCTTCACGCTGGTGTTGAGATAGGTGTAGGCTTTCTTATCCTTGCTTACCCACCCTCCTATCGTTGGCAAGATATGACTAAAATAGAGGTCGTAGGCCCAGCGGATGAAGCGATTCTCGGGATAAGAGAACTCCAGTATCACCACTTGTCCGCCGTGTTTGAGAACACGGTGCATCTCTTTCAGACCTGCATCGAGGTTGCTGAAGTTACGGCAGCCGTACGAGCAGGTGACGGCATCGAACGATTCGTCCTCTAACGGCATCTGTTGCGCGTTGCCATAGATAAAATCCACCTTCTCCTTCAGCTTCTGCTTCTCTACTTTCTCTCGTCCATATCCCATCATCTCCCGCGACAGGTCGATACCTGTCACGCGCTGCGCCTTACCTTTTTTGAGCATCTCAATCGTCAGATCCGCCGTGCCGATGGCCACATCCAACACATGCTCCACGGGTTGCAGACACGCCACCGCTTTCCGCCGCCAGCGACGGTCGATATTGAGCGACAAGCCATGATTGAGGCTGTCGTACGTTTTGGCGATACGGTCAAACAAACGGCCTATGTGTTGTTTCTCCTCCATCCGAATGATGCACTAACAGATACTGTATTGTCTTAGCTCCTTACCATCCACTGCTGCTGTAACCGCTCAGAGAGACCGTCGTACCACCGCTGACGGAGCAACCAAAGTTAGCCATGCCGCCTAAATAGGAAGTACCGCCGGTCACCGTCACACCGGATTCGAGGCTTGGCGTAGAAGAGGTATACACCACCATCTTCTGGCTGCTACTACTGCTTCCGCCACCACCGGGGCCACCACCGCCACCACCGGGACCGGCCATCGGCACTCCTGCAGGAGCCCAGCCACCGGACGAAGAAGAGGACTTAGCCGGTGTCTTAAACGCTGCCACCAGCGTACCGCCGTTATAGAGCGCGTACCACGTGCTTTCCGACCATGAAGAGGTTTGTTTGGCCGTACCGCCACTGATGCTCGCACCACTCTCCAGACCTCCGATAGCGATAATCGTACCGCCTTGCACGTACAACTTATAACCACCTTCCGTGTTGGCATCCAACGCTACCTCAGGACTGGAGGAACTCTTAGCTAAGATGAAACCACCCTTCACATAGAGATTGCCGTTGGCGTCCAGACCGTCGTTATTGGAGGCGTTGACATAGATATATCCGCCGTTGATGGTCAAGTGGCTGGAGGAGTTGATAGCGTCGTCATAACTGTTTACAATCACCTGTCCGCCGTTGATCTCCAGCGTGCTCTTACTCTCTATACCTTCGCCACCCGCACCGCTGGTTGTCACATCAATCGTACCACCATTGATGGTGATCGTACCGTCAACCTTGATGCCTTTCGGCGAAGCTTTGTAGTTAGTAGAATAACGATCGAGCGAGCTGGCGTTCGACACCACGCTCAGCGAACCGGACGAAGACGCCACTACCGCATTGCCGCTGGTAGTGATGGTGATGGAAGCAGCATCGCTCACAACGAGCGTACCGTCACCGCTGATACCTTTACCACCTGCACCGGTACTCTTCAGAACAAGCGTTCCACCGCTGATGGCGATGTTGCCATCGGCACTCAAACCGGCGGAGGATTTCACTTTCGCGTCATCGCTATCCCACGCACCGCCGCCGGTGGTAGTAGCGGTGATGGTGCCGTCCGAGATATACAGGTCTCCATCGCACTTAACACCCTTGGCGGCCGCTGCCGTAACAGCTACGTTGAGCGTACCGCCGGAGATATAGATATTACCGGTGTCCTCATCCTCATGGTCGGTGGTGATACCCGTCGAACTGGTGCCGCCAAGGTCACACTGGATACCGTCGTCCCCCACGCCGCTGATGGTGATGGCGCCACTCTTGATCTCCATGTATTCCTCACAGTTGATACCGTCGCTGACTGCCGAAGTGATGTTCAGCGTGAGGTTCTTCACGGATATATACGACGCACTCTTGATACCATGTTTGGTGTTACCCACTACGTTGAGCGTACCGTTGCCTTGTAACTGCAACTGACCTTTCGAATAAACACACGCTTTCTGCGAACCCGACGCACCGTCGGTCAGGGTGTTCACCGTTCCGTTCTTGGCGCTCAACTGAATACGCTTCGAGTTAGTGATAGTGATAGCCGCCCCGTCAGGGTTAGTCAGCGTCAAACCTGCCAACGATACCGTACACTTATACGAACCGCCCAAGGTCAACGAACCGTCCGAACTGCTACCGCTCAGTTGGTACGTTATCTCATCGTCATTGACCGCAGCCGTGTTACTCTGCACGATGGTCACGTGCGCACCGCTCTGTTGTGCCGTCACATAAGAAACCAAATGCGACGGAACGGATATCGTGGCTTCCGAACCGTTATAGACAATCGACACAACGTTCAGCGTATCAGTCGTCACTTCCACTTCTGCCGTATCGGTGATGACGGTTGTTTCGTCATCATCATCCGTCGTGACGGGGGTGTTCTTTTCTGTGCAAGCAATCATCCCGATTACCGGCAACAAGAGAAATAGAATCTTTTTCATATCTTCAATAGTTGTTTATATTTTACATGCGTTCGGGCATTTCGATGCCAAGGAGGGCCATCGAAGAGCAGAGGATTTTGGCCACGTTGCGGGCAAGGAGCAAACGGAGGGCACGTTTGGCTTCGTCGGGTTCGTTGAGGATCGAGAGGTCGTGGTAGAAGGAGTTGAAATCGCAGGCGAGCGCATAGGCGTAGTTGCAAATGACTGCCGGTGAGAAATCATCTCCTGCTGTACGAACGGTGGTCGGGTACTCCGTTAGACGCTGGATAAGAGCGAGCTCTTTGGGATCGAGAACCTTAAGGTCATTAAGGTCATTAAGGTCATTAAGGTCCGCTTTGCGGAGAACCGATTGAATACGTGCGTAGGTGTATTGGATGAAGGGACCCGTATTGCCGTTGAAGTCAATCGACTCGGCAGGGTTAAAAAGCATGTTCTTACGCGGATCAACCTTGAGGATAAAGTACTTGAGGGCGCCTAATCCCACTTTGCGGGCTATGTCCAACCTCTCCCCATCCCTCCCCTCAAGGGAGGGAGATTGAGTAGCACGCTCTTCATTGATTTTTAGTGCATCTTCAATCATCTTATCCATCAGGTAGTCGGCATCTACTACCGTTCCCTCGCGGGATTTCATCTTACCGTTAGGCAGTTCGACCATGCCGTAGGAGAAATGGACGAGTTCTTTGCCGAAGGGGAATCCGAGTCGGTCAAGGAGTATAGAGAGCACTTTGAAATGGTACTCTTGCTCGTTGCCGACAACATAGACCATTTTGTCGATAGGATAATCCTGAAAGCGCAGTTTGGCAGTACCGATGTCTTGGGTCATATAGACGGATGTACCATCGGCGCGGAGGAGTAGTTTCTCGTCGAGACCGTCTTTGGTAAGGTCCGCCCAAACGGAGCCATCATCGCGACGGTAGAACTGACCGGCAGCCAGTCCTTTCTCTACCTCAGATTTGCCTTCAAGGTAAGTGTTGGATTCGTAATAGATCTTATCGAAAGAGACTCCCATGCGTTGGTAGGTCTCGTCAAAGCCGGCATAGACCCAACTATTCATCTTTGCCCAGAGGGCACGCACTTCGGGGTCGTTGGCTTCCCATTTACGGAGCATCTCTTGTGCTTCGAGGATGAGGGGTGCTTCTTTCTTGGCGGTCTCTTCATCCTTGCCTGCTGCCATGAGTTCCGCTATCTGGGCTTTGTATTCCTTATCAAAGCGCACGTAGTAGTCACCGACGAGGTGGTCTCCTTTCTTACCGGATGACTCGGGTGTTTCGCCGTTGCCGTACTTGAGCCATGCGAGCATGGATTTGCAGATATGAATACCTCGGTCGTTGACGATATTGGTCTTGACCACTTTCCATCCGTTCGCTTCTTGGATCTGCGCAATCGAATAGCCCAGCAGGTTATTGCGTACGTGCCCGAGGTGAAGCGGTTTGTTGGTGTTCGGGGAGGAGTACTCGACCATCATAAGCGGCTTCGCCGCATTGG
>JAFSWF010000054.1 GCA_017444615.1 Paludibacteraceae bacterium
ATCCATCCCGTATACAACGATCTTGGATACCCATACACATAGAGCGTCCGTCCATATTTCGTTCCAAGTCTAAAATAATCTGAATGTATCTCAATCGCGCTCGGGCTAATCAAATCGCGCAACGTATTCGTACCCTGTTCAAACGCTTGTTGTATTTCCGCCGCCTCCATTGCCTCAGCTTGTGCTGCAATTTCCGCCGGTGTCAATTTCTTTTTCTTAGCCATTTTTATTTACTCCTTTCGTTAAGCGTACATAACTTCAGCGCCATAATCATGCCTTCCCCTTTTTTATTATCACTCAATGTTCCCCATTCATCCACTCTGTCATAACAGGAAGGCATTAGTATGGATGCTACGCGCGGAACTAGGAGTAGCGGAGCGAACCGTACTTGATGGTACGGAGAGCGAGCAACGGACGAAGTGACTAAGTGTAGCGCCATAATCATGCCTTCCCCTTATTGTCTGCCTTTTTTACATACAACGTCGCAAGTTTTGAGAAATCCACCAACGGTTCCCTCACCGCCGTATCCGGATTATTAAAGTTGTAATACAGCTCCGCAAGCTCCCTTGTGTTTAGTCTCACTGATTGTATCCCAATTTGGAATAACCCCGAAATCACCGAATCCACTCTATTATTCAGCTCACTCATCGCCTTGTCATAAGTTGCGCGATCAATCCGTGTCACCTCTGCCGCCTTATTTTTAGTAAATGACTTAAAGAAATTTTTCGTTTGTTCAATCACCTTTTCCGCATCCGGCGAAGTATAATATGGTATCACAATAAAGAACGATTTGTCCATAATATTTGCTTCCTGGCTCAGAATATCCACGAAATTAATATAATCATCCATCAACACGCCAAGCAACATATTATCATTGTTGCGACGTATTTCCGATAACTTTTCAAGATACGGCCCGATATCTACCCGCTGGCTTCTCACCAAAATCTGCGTTGTAAATTTCAGCGAATTCAAGAAATTCTGATATGAATATTCTACTGCTTCTCGCTCGATATCGCTCATGAGGTCAAAGTTGATAGACTTACAAGCCACCACCGCACGAAAAGACCCATCTTTCATAATCACTACATTGTCGCGTAGCTCAGAAATTAATAGTGTCGCCTGCGTCGATGTCGGCACATCCGCACGTGGCGATACCGGCATCGCCTGATTTGCGCTAATTGCCATTTGTCCCATCATTTGCGCATTATTCACCTGCATATTTCCCTGCATCGGCGCTCCCGCATTCTGTTGATTTGGCAAAATCTGTTGTGGTTGTTGTGGTTGCATATTTTAATGTAACGAAATAAATATTTCGCCCTCATCCTTTCTTATTCTATTAGCTTCTTTCGCGATTGTTGATACCGTATAATCTTGGTTATTCGCTAGCTCCATTGCGCGTTGACTCGGCTGATTCTGCTCGCCCGGTTTCACATCCGCCCTTGCCGTATCCGAAGCCTGCCCCGGCACTATATCTGGCATTACAATCACACTCTCCTGTCGCTTGCGTTCCTCCTCCGCAACTTCATCCGCTATCTTTTCAGCAGTACCTACCGTTCCACGATCATTTTTAATCATCGCCCCAGACGTGTCCACCTGAGCATTTCTATTAATCGCGTCACGCATCCCCTGTATCGCCTGTGCATGCCTCGCTTCTTTATTTTGTCCAATCGCGAGGTCCAGTCCAGTCGTTTCATAAATATCAAACATATCATTTGTCGCATTTGCCTCTGCCAACAAATCTTCTCGCATCGGCGAGCTGCCAGAGCCTTTAATTGCGTAACCTTCCGTGTCTACAATATCAGCCAAAAATGACAATCTATGTGTCGCTTCTTCTTCCGATATGTCTCGCGTTCGATTTTCCTCCACAATTTTCGGCGCCGTAATCTGTATTACTGTCTCTCTCTGCCCCGGCATCCAAACCTTTGTTCGCGGCTTCAAATAATACGACACGATCGCCGCAAGATACGTTTCCATCGGTTGGTCTTTTTTAAGCGGCAACGCCAGCACCACAAAAAGTAGCGCGGGCAGTATCGGCAAAATCGCCAAAATCGGAAAAAGTTGAAACAACCCCACCGCAAGCGCTACCAGCCCTGCCGCAATCAAAAGATAAACAAACTGCCGAAAACTAAACGGCCCGATCAGTTTATCATCCGCCTCAACATCCTGAGGTACCTTATATTGCGCCATAATACAATTATAACATATATTCGCATCGTCATAAACAAAGCACAAGAAAAACCGCCAAGCCCAGCCCAGCGGTTTTAAAATCAGAAATTGTATCAGTATCCTCTCCTGCGCTTTATCTCATTCATAAAATCAATATGCCACACTGCATCTTCATAGAAAAACGGATCTCCGGTCCTAAATAAAAATCTTCGAGTAGGCACTCTGAACGCTTGCGTTTTCTTAGTACATGTCTCGTAGATTTCTATCTCTATCACGCCACCACAACTTTTATCCACAATCGTATAGTTTCCAAAACCTGCCCCGAGATATCGCAAGCAATCCCCAGAAAATTCTTTTGCTCTCAGTTTCCGCTTATTTTCTTCCGCAATTTTCGTTGCTTCGATGGTTCTGTTAGCCTTACGGTTCAACTCTTCCAGATTCTTTTCCCATTCGCCACCGACAAAAACTGATGCAAAAATCATACGATCAGCCTCAAAACTCGTCGAAGAATACTTATTCGGGTTTTCTTTTCCACCAGTCATGTCATAGGCGAACTGCGAAGAAAAGACTGTCTTACCATTGAACAAAATATTCAGATCGCCCTCTTCTTTTCCTTCGCTAAAAGACACGAATAGGCCCTTCTGACGCACATTCCGCGACTTGATCGTCATAGCATCTGCGCCAACATAGGTATACGATGTCTCAAACTCATTGTCACCCAAAACGTTCACTGCATTCCACGCCATCTTCTCAATTATGTCACTCGTAAAATAATTACCCTTACCAGACTGAGCAAAATACTCCGGATACTTCTTTCGCCGAAAAACCTCTCTCCGCTCCTCTATAATTCGAAGCATCTTGTTAAGCCCCTCCGACGGCCGACAAATGCCTGCCCTTGTATCCACAATTGTACGCACCGTACCATCGTCTCTCTCTTCCTGCGCAAGCATGTTATTTTTAAGACGCCCAATAAAAGTAACCGACAGTCCGTCTTTATGATAATCGCCAATCCCATATTTAATCCATCGAGACGCAACATTATGCGCATTATCGCTTTCAACCACTTTCTTATACATCCATTTCAACTTCTCCACCCATTCACCAATGCAGTAAATTCTCTTTCTCCAACTAAACATTAGCTCGTCGCGATAAAAGACGCCATCCCGCTCGTCGATACGCAGTCCATTGTCGAAATTGCAGACCATCTTTTCCGATTCAAACCCCAATACTAAAAATGACTCATCCCGATAAGAAACTTTGTGACCGTACTTTCTAAGTACTGCTCTGACCATCTCATCAATGGCCATCTTTGAATAAAGCATACCATACAACCTCCTTTTTAATCTTCAAAAACTCTACTGGCTCACCCAGTTTTCAAGTTACATTATAGCACACATCTCGCAATTTGTCAAGACTAATGATATAAACTGCCTAACTAATCATCTAGCAACGTCTTCAAAAGTTCCATCAAGTACTCTCTCAAGTTGTAACTATCCCCATTAGGATTTTCTTCGTAATACTTTTCGTACGCTACCGCCACATAACTTTCGGCGCCAAAGTTAGCCACCGCAAAATCGTGCGACGCTTCATAGAACTCATCGTAATCATTGTCGCTATCCCTCATATCGTACCACATATCCTCAATTTGGCTCCTAAAACCTGCTACTTGCTCCACCGTATAAAGCGACAGGCTTGGCTCCTCAGGCGCTAAGCTCGCATCAGCCTCTACGACCCTCTGTTGCTCTTCTATTTCTCTGAGTATCTGCTTTTGCTGTTCCTCAGACCACTGTGCCCTCATTGTAGTCTCTTGCGCTTGCTTGATTCTAGCTTGTTCTGCCACAATAGTTTCATTCACCCTCTGTTGCCTCAGAGCACTCAACTCTTCAGCTGATGGCATCGTTGGCGCAGGTCCTACTGGCCCACCACCTCTCGGCTCACCGCCGCTAGGCCCGCCACCACTTGGCGGTACGTCACCGCCGCCTTTTGGGCCACCACCCTTTGGACCACTGCCGCCGGATCTTTTATCTCTACTTTGACGATTAATAATCCAGGCGTCCAATCCGCTATCGGTATCAAGCAACAATAGCGACCGCAACCAGTCTTTCGCGTTGTTGGCTGCACCACTACGCTTAGACTTCTTAATTTGCTCAAGCTTACCTTTTTGGTACAAAATCTCACGGAACTGCTCGCCAGCATAGTATTTCTTTAGAGCATCCTTTTCTTTCTTACGACGCGCGTCAATCTCTGCCGAATCGGTCAAGCCATAATTCTTACCATTGATTGCCGCAATTTGTTTGTCATATTTCTGTCGTCTATCAAGCAACTCTTCTTTACCGTCGTCGCTCCAGAAATATGCTTCAAACATATGATCAACCAGAGGCTTTTCATAGTCAGACCTAAACCCAAGAATCTGCGCTGGAGTTTGCCCCTTCACATACTGTATGAAGTTGTCTCTATACCAATCCGCCAAACCTTTCTTCGCTTTGTCACGCTCCTCCGGAGTCATGCCCGCGAATAGTTTATCCGCTTCCTTTTCAACCTCCCAAATTGGCACCATTGAATATTTACCAGTCTTGTCATCTTGCAAAGCAACATAACCACTCTTCTCTTTTACCGAACTCGTAATCTGTTCGCTTCCAGACAAGAACTTCATATTTGCAGAAATAAACTGTGGCAAAGTTGCAGTTTCCACTTCGGACATTTTCGCAAGATAGCCATCGTAATCCACCTTGCCATTTTCGTCCGTATAGGCCTTCATGACGCTATTTCTATAGTTATCCATCGCTGTTCGCTCAATCCCATCAAGCGATGTACCTTCCATCAATTTCGTCATGTCTTTCTTCGGGAACTTCTTGTGCGCATCGTCGTGCGGGTCACCCGGCTCATAATAATAGCCACGCACATATTCGTCATAGTCCACCGTCATCTTCTGACGCTTATTCTTATCATATATTGCCGCTGTTTCAAGATTGATATATTTGCCAAACCGCCTCAGCCACGGATCACTGTCTTTGACGTCAAACATCAAGAAACTAGCCAGCGCTTGCGATGCATGTGTGCCAAGCTCCAAACCACCATACCGCTCATCTGTCAAATCGTCCAAAACATCCTTCACGAAGTCTGTATCACCACGCTGATTCAAAATTCGAAGCCCCGATATAATTGCATCAATATTATCTGTCGCTCGAATTTTCTTCGTCGGATCAATCGCCACGCCTTTTTCTTTTGCTTCCATATACTGATTAAGTGCATCTTGGTATTTAGATAATTCCTCTAGCCTGTATCTCACATCTCGCGTTGGTGGTGTTAACTCAAAATACTTCTGGAACTTCGTCATAATAATCTTCGCTTGCGTATCATACGCATGTGCGGCAAAGGCTGCTGTGTACTGAATATCAGCCTTATTGCCTTCCATAATCTTCGCTGCGTCATTATACCGTGCCAATCCGTCAAGATATGGCTTCGCATCTTGCGCCTCGAAATGTCTCTTATATACAAGATTACCCTTCTCGTCGCGCTTATTCCAGTTAATCTCATCAAAGTGCGCATTCATCGCATCTTCCATACGTTTGTGGAAGCCCACGGCGTTGTCGTAATCAATCTTTTCAGTTCTCGCCTGCTCCATCTTTAGTCTGTCAAATGACTGCACCGTATAATCATC
>JAFSWF010000055.1 GCA_017444615.1 Paludibacteraceae bacterium
GACTTATGTATCCTCTCTTGAATCTTCTGCTTATTTGCTCTCTGTTTGCAGTGACTTTCGTCCTGTCAAAAACTCACGGGCAAAGAAGTCTTCAGCAGTTTGAAGTGATCCGTTTGGGGTTTGAAAGGCATCTTAATATCAATAAGTTATAGAACGATGGTACGAATTTGGTGCGCAGAATTAAAATGAACGGATTGCGCCGATTACTTTGAATACGGCTCTTACGTCAGAAATACTAATGTCCTGATAGTCTCCGTAACGCGGATCTTTGTTCTCTGGAATAAGGCGCAACATGCCTTTCTCCGGCGAGCGTGTAACCCATTTAACGGTTCTCATAATCTCGGTTTCACCTATTACGAGAGCATAGATTTCGCCATAGATTATATCCTCTTTGTTGATTTCCCTAATACAGATTTTGTCGCCGCTGTTAATACGCGGTGACATGGAATCGCCTGTGATATTGCACCACATATTTCCCTTTTTGTTGTAAGGCTGGAAGTTGATGAAGTAAGCCGGAATAGTAGTCTGGTCATTGACCATTTCATTGAAGCCTCCAAGGAAGTCAACATCGTAATAGGGAACGCCGTTTATCGGCTCTTCTTCAATGATAACAGGCTCAGTGAACATGTCGCCTTTGCCAGATTTCAACCAGTCGAGGTTGACCTGCGGCCAAGCCTCTCCAATCTTCTTATAGGTACTTTCTCGCAAGCTCTTGTTTTCTTGCTTTTCGGAAGTACCAAAATACCCTGTGCCTAACCCTAATCTTCTTAGGATTTCAGACTCGTTGTTTTTGCACTTAGGGTCATTCTCTTGCAGCCACTCTCTGAGCTGGAGCAGCCTGTCATACGGAGTTGATGTTTTTTTAACCATAACTTAAAGATATTTAGATGTGTATAATAAAAAAAATTATTTTGTAGGTCACATTATGAATGTAAACGATAGTTAAAAATCAAAGCATTCTGAAAAATATCTTTGATTTTGTTTTGATATTTAGATTTTTCGACTTACCTTTGCAAGCGAAATCCAAAATCTGACTACCGATTACAGTTGAAATGCAGATTTTGTCTCACGACAATTTGATTTTGGACTGCAAAGATACGAAGAATTTTTGGATAAACGGTAAAAACATTAGAAACATTAAGATAAAGTATGTCAGAAAGCGCATTTTTAACATTTGAGGTCGAGAATATCCGTACAGAAGACATCATGGCGATGGTCGAAAGCAGGGATTTCAAGACTCGATTGCTTGTCTTCCCGTCGGCAGACTTGCGTAAGAAAGCGCAAAGTATGACGAGTTGGCTCAGCAAGACGAAACTCCGTCCGATAGGTCTCAACCTTACGACGAAGACGGGCGATGAAGACAACACTTTGTTGCTTAAATTGGAGGAGTACAACAATGGGTAAGGAAACCTATATGAAGAGCAAGGAGGCCGCAGCCTATATTGGCGTTTGCTTTCGCACATTGCAGACTTACATTGCCGCTGGTCTCATCCCCTGCACCAAACCCGCAGGTCGATGGCTGTTCAAGAAACGTGATCTTGATGCTTTCCTAAACAATGATAATCGTTAATTCGATATAAAGACATAGAAGCAGGCTTGTTCACGGGTTACGAGATAGCCACTGATGTTGGAAGGACTAACATAAGCCATAAGTCTTCACCGTCGGAAGACGCGGTAGCGGGAACTGCTACAACCGAAAACCAGTTCAAAGGTGAGAAGTAGGTAAAGTTCTTGGTGGGATAAAGCCACCTATACTGAAGGCGAGAGCTGTGAAGAAAAGTTGAAGGCTAAATACGAATTTTAGCCGTGAGGTAGGTCCTCTATAAAAGAATTGGGTAACGCCAATCGCGGCACAACTCATTCTGTAGCTCAGTTGGTAGAGCGCATGTGCAAATGCTGAAGACATACATGAGGTCGGTGGTTCGAGTCCATCCAGAATGACGAAGTAACTTAAAGATGCTTGTGAAAGCAGAATGCAGATAATTTGATTTTGGAGCCATGACCTTGTGTCATAGGCTTGTGATAAATCTTTCATAACGACCTACCCCTATGTGAATATCGGTAGGTTTTACATCGCGGAGTAGAGCAGTGGTAGCTCGTCTGGCTCATAACCAGAAGGTCGTCTCAAACGGTTCGATTCCTACCTCCGCAAC
>JAFSWF010000056.1 GCA_017444615.1 Paludibacteraceae bacterium
ATACGGGTCCATGTGGTCCGTGTTCTGAGATCCATGTAGATAGCCGTTCGGCTGAGGAGCGTGCGCAAGTGCCCGGTCGTGAGTTGGTCAACAAAGATCATCCGCAGGTGATTGAGATTTGGAACATCGTCTTCATGCAATATAACCGCAAGGCGGACGGTTCGTTGGAGCCGTTGGCGAAGAAGGTGATTGATACCGGTATGGGTTTCGAGCGTCTGGTGCGTACCATCCAAGGCAAGACCTCTAACTACGACACCGATGTGTTCCAGCCGATGTTGAAGAAGATAGGGGATATTTGTCACTGTGAGTATGGCAAAGACGAGCGGACCGATGTTGCCATGCGCGTTATTGCGGATCATATCCGTACGATTGCCTTTGCTATCACAGACGGTCAGTTACCGTCGAACGAAAAAGCCGGATATGTTATCCGTCGTATTCTTCGTCGTGCTGTGCGGTATGGCTACACGTTCTTGGGCATGCGAAGCGCTTTCCTCTACCAATTAGTGCCCCAACTGATTGAAGACCTCGGTGAAGCTTATCCGGAACTGAAAGCACAAGAGGCACAGATAGTACCGGTTATTAAAAGCGAAGAAGAAGCGTTCCTTCGTACGCTAGATAAGGGTATCGGCCTCTTAGATAAACTGATGGATGAGGCGCGCAAAGCCAACAAGACTGAGATCAGCGGCGTAGATGTGTTCACCCTCAAAGATACCTACGGTTTTCCGCTCGATCTGACTGAACTGATCCTTCGTGAGAATGGTTTTACCACGAACGAAGAGGAGTATAACCATGCCCTCGAACATCAGAAATCAATGGGTCGCGAGGCGAATAAGCAAGACCTCGGTGACTGGACGATAGTAGCAGAAGGCGAGACCGAGTTTGTGGGCTATGATACGCTCAGCTGCGAGACTGAGATCCTGCGTTACCGCAAAGTGAGCCAAAAAGGAAAGACCTTCTTCCAAGTGGTTTTGTCCAAAACTCCTTTCTATGCAGAGATGGGTGGCGAGGTAGGCGATACCGGAAACCTCTCCCTAACCCTCTCCTCAGGAGAGGGGAAAACATTCCGAGTACTTGATACAAAGCGTGAGAACGGTCTGCCGGTACATATTATGACCGAACTGCCGTTCGTAACCGGCGGTGTGGCAGGCGTGAGTGGCAAGTTATATGCGGAAGTGGACGCTGAACGTCGTCAGGCTATCATGTGCAACCATACGGCTACGCATATTCTCCACTATGCGCTACGACAAGTGTTAGGCAATCATGTGGAGCAAAAAGGTTCGTTGGTGACTGCAGATAGTCTGCGTTTTGACTTTAGTCATTTCCAGAAAGTGTCACCGGAAGAGTTACGACAGGTAGAGATAGTGGCCAATCATCTTGTTCGTCAGGATTTCCACCTCGAGGAGCACCGGCATATGGCGATTGCCGAGGCGAAAGCCTTAGGTGCAATGGCGCTCTTTGGAGAAAAATACGGCGATGATGTGCGGGTGATCAAGTACGGACCTTCGATTGAGTTATGTGGAGGTTGTCATGTGCCTTCGACAGGTAAGATAGGTTCGATTCGTATCGTGATGGAGACCAGCGTAGCAGCCGGTGTTCGTCGTATAGAAGCCGTTACGGCGGCGAAAGCGGATGAACTCTTCTACGCAGGACAAGATATGCTTGCCGGTTTGCGTGGACTGTTCAATAACGCACCGGATTTGGCTGCATCTATCCGCAAATCCATTGAGGAGAATGCCGGACTCAAGAAACAAATAGAAGAGTTTATGGCAGAGAAAGTGGCGCACTATCGCGACGAACTGATTAGCCGTGCAGAGGATTATAACGGAATCAAACTCGTTCGTCTGCAAGGCGAAGGTAATCCTGAGTTGCTGCGTGCTTGTCTGCCGCTCTTACGCGGACGGTTCACCGATGTTAAGTTTGCCGTAGTGGCCGCTATCCAAGCCGAAGGTAAACCTACTATTGCAGTCTTCTTGAGCCAACCCCTTGTGAACGCTGGTCTCAATGCCGGTGCGATGATTAAGTCTGCTGCCAAACATATCCAAGGCGGTGGCGGTGGTCAGCCATGGATGGCTACAGCCGGTGGCCGCGATGTGAACGGTCTTGAACCCGCAATGGAAGAGTTGCTCGCTGCGCTTAGTTGATATGAAACTGCCCTCTTCATACTTGCCTGAGAAAGTCCGTTCTGCCGTCCGTTATATGGTGGTGGGGTTCACCGGTTCGGTCGTGCAGACATGGTTCTTTATGGCGGCGTTGTATCTGTTCGGCGAGCCGGAGAAAGGTCAGCCACTCTACTATGTGGCGTTCGGTATTGGCATTGCGTTGGAGATGATTCCTAATTTCTTCTTCACCAATTGGTACACCTTTGGCACGCAAACCAGTTGGCGCAATGCCGGTGTGTTCTTGGCAGGAAGGGTGATCAATGTGATACTACAATTTGCGTGTCTGCCACTCATGATAGCTTGGCAACCTACTTGGCGAGACGATGTGATCAGTTTCATCGTCATCTTTGTGGCAGGCTGCGTCAATTATTTTCTTTGTTTAATCTTCTTCAAAAAATAGACCATGAAAGTTTATAGAGCGAACATCATTTATGCTCCTACGCCGGACAAGTTAGAGATCGTGCCGCACGGATATATCTCCGTTCGCAGTTCCGGTATCATCGAAGGTGTGTATGCTAAAAAACCTGCCAAGACTGCTTGGCGGCAGGTAATCGATTTGGGTGATAAACTGCTTATCCCTGCTTTTAACGACCTGCATGTTCATGCGCCGCAGTATCGTAATATGGGGCTGGCATTGGATTTGGAGTTATTACCGTGGCTTAACACCTACACTTTCCCTGAGGAAGCCAAGTATGCCGATACTACTTATGCGCAGCGTATGTACCGCCGGTTCATCCATGATCTGTGGATGCAAGGCACAATGCGCAGCGCAGTCTTTGGCACGATGCATGCCGAATCAACGCGTATCTTAGCCGACCTCTTTGTGCAGGCCGGTATGGGTGCTTATGTGGGGTTGGTAGGTATGAACCGCAATTCGCCTGATAACCTGCGAAACACGACCGATGATGTTATCGAAGGCTTGGAGATGCTTCGTAAGCATTTGGAAAAGCATGGCAAAGATGGTCTTGTACGGCCTATCATCACTCCGCGTTTTATTCCTTCTTGTACGCCGGATATGTTACAAGCCCTCGGACAGTATGCCGCTCAAACCGGCATGCCTGTGCAGTCACACTTGTCCGAGAACCGCTCCGAGATAGCGTGGGTGGCTGAACTGGAACCCGAATCGACGTCGTATGGCGATGCTTATAACCGGTATGGTCTCTTCGGACAAACACCTACCTTGATGGCACATTGCTGTTATACGGATGGCGAGGAGTTGGAACTGATGAAACGCAACGGTGTTTATGTGGTTCATTGCCCGATGTCTAATAGTAACCTCTCGTCCGGTATTGCACCGATTAGGCGGTTCTTGGATGAAGGCATGCACGTTGCCTTGGGAACCGATATCTCTGCCGGACATAATCTGTCAATGCTGAATGCGATGCGGTATGCCATGCAAGTGAGCAAACTGCGTTACGCTGAGAGCCGCGGTGCGTTACGCTTCCTTAGCCTGAGCGAAGTGTTGTATCTCGCTACTAAAGCAGGAGGTTCGTTCTTTGGTAAGGTGGGCTCGTTTGAGCATGGCTATGAGTTTGATGCGCTCGTTATTGATGACAGTTACCTCAATTACGATAACTACACCCTCGAGCAGCGTCTGGAGCGTTATATCTACCTTGGCGATGACCGCGATATCCGCCGCCGTTTCTGCCGTGGTGTGGAACTGACCGAACCCGTGTATTAAGATCCAATTACGTAATTACGTAATTACGTCATTACGTCATTACGATATGAAAGTTTTTAGGCCGTTAGAACACTTGCCTCTGGAGGAGTATTTGGCGCTGGAGGCTGAACTGGTAAAGAGCGTTGACGAACCGACGCTCTTTACTTGGATTGTCTCACCGACAGTCATTTATGGCCGGCATCAGGTTCGCGAACAAGAGGTCAACGAGGCGTATTGCAGCGCGCATAAGGTGCGGGTGGTGCAGCGAAAGAGTGGAGGAGGGTGCGTCTATGCCGATGCCGGCAATCTGATGGTTAGTTGTGTCTCGCCTTCCAATCACCAATCACCCACTACCAATTATCAATTGTCAATTATCAATTATCAATTCTTCATGCGTATGCTGGCTGATGCCTTGCGCCAATTGGGTTATGAGGCGGTCACTACTTCCCATAACGATATTTTGGTTGGCGGCCGCAAAGTGGTTGGTACCGCTTCGTACCAAACACCCACCGGTACGGTGGTGCACGCGTGCATCGCGTACGATGTGGATATCAACGCGATGGAACAAGCGCTCACTCCCTCTGAGGCCAAACTACAAAAACACGCCGTCGCTTCGGTGCGCCAGCGTGTCCGTAATCTGAGAGACATCATTGATATAGGGGATATCAGTGCCTTCCGTATCCAATTAGAAGAGATCCTAACCTCTAAACTCTATTATACCATTCTTCCAGTTTCTGATTGAACGAACGCCTATCGAGTGTTTTTGCCCATGTTTGCAGTTCCTCCGTATGGTCCTCAAACACCATGGTCACAGTTCTGCGCCATTTCCATTTCTTGGGCTTCAGTTTGGAAAACATACTACTCTCTAATCCTCTCATTCGGCACAGTATAACGCGCACACCTTCAGGTAATTGTCCGCACACCTCATAGGCCATTCGTCGGTTGCCGATAATCTCTTTATCCACCGTCTTAACATGCCCTGACGGATAGAAACAAATCTGTTTTCCTGCTGCCAGGCTATCTATAGCAATCTTGCTTAGTTGCCCCGCCGCTGCTACGCCTTCTTCGCGTGTCATGGCACTCTTGTTCAGATCGGGCACTTCTATCGCGTCTGCTTTGCGGAGGATGTGACCGTAGAACCAGTGCCGCATGAACAGTTCATCGGTCATCGGACTAAGGGGCAACCACCATTCCTCGCTGAATAAAATGAGCGGGTCTATGTATGCGGTATGGTTGGGTAGCACCAAGTGAACGCTTTGGTCCCGCAACAACTCTTCTCCCGTCACGCGAATATCATAGTGCCAATGAAAGAAGAATTTGACAATCTTTCCTAAAGTATATCGATTCATGCTGCAAAGGTACTGCTTTTTTTGCATATATGCAAATAAATTTGCACATCGTATTTTTTTTCATTTTTTGTGGTACAAAATTTGGATATTTGAAATTTTTTTTGTATCTTTGTACTCGATTTCAAAAGTAGGTTGATTCTCAGCCTCATAGCGTTTTGTGCGTGTACAGATGTAAGCACAAGCATCCATTCAGCATCCATTCAGTATACGATGAGCATACGATGAGCATACGATGAGCATTCGATGCGATTTCGTGGCAGGTTCGGGGCAGGAGTGACTAAACATTGACTAAACATTGACTAAACATTGACTCAACATTGAATAAACTTGGTGACTAAACTTCTTCATTGTGATGATGGTAAAAATTTTGCAAAAAGTCAAGTAAACTTGATTTTTTTTGTTAAATACTTGTTTATTCCAAATATTTTTTGTATCTTTGCAGCCGCAAAGATTGTGAACCTATACGAAGCTATACGAACCTATACGAAACGGGAATCACTAAACTATGCGAAACGGGAGTCACTAAACTATGCGAAACGGAAATCACGAAACGGAAATCATTTAACCCAATCAATAGTATGAAAGAGTACAATTTAACAACAAAAATGCGTGCCTATCAGTGGGACGAGTTGACGGAAGAACAACGCGAGGTAGTATCTATCGCCAAGGAACAGATCCATCACAGTTATTGTCCATACAGCCATTTCCATGTAGGCGCCGCGGCTAAGTTGGCGAACGGAGTGATTATCCCCGGTTGCAACCAAGAGAACGCAGCTTATCCCAGCGGATTATGTGCAGAACGGACGGCTTTGTTTGCTGCCGGGGCACAGTATCCCGAGCAACCGGTGGAGATGTTAGCCATCGCTTGTTATACAGGCGGACATTTTACCGGTGAACCCGGTTCGCCTTGCGGAGCGTGCCGGCAAGTGATGTTAGAGACCGAACACCGTTACGGCGGTAAGATGCAAGTGTTGCTCTATGGCGAAAAGGAAACGTATGTATTCGATTCCGCTTCGGACCTGCTGCCGCTCATTTTTGTAAGTGAGAATCTGAAGGGCTAACGCCCTGACCGCTGCGCTGTTAGACCGCTACGCTGTTAGATAGATGAGAGTGATTAAGAAAATAGACGGATATTTGCTGCAGAATTTTCTGGGGCTGTTTTTGGCTACGTTCTTTATCGCTATTTTTATACTGCTGATGCAGTTCATGTGGATCCATGTGAACGATTTGGTGGGTAAAGGCATCGGCGTGAGTGTGTTGGCGGAGTTTTTCTTGTATGCCACAGCGTCAGTAGTCCCCTTGGCACTACCGTTAGCGGTGCTGCTCAGTTCGCTCATCTGCTTTGGTAACTTAGCAGAGAAAGTGGAGTTGACGGCGATGAAAGCGGCCGGCATATCGTTGTTTCGTATCATGCGTTCGCTCACTGTGTGCGTGGCGATCCTTTCCATCGGTGCGTTCTATTTTAGCAATAACGTGCTACCGAAGTCGCAGATGAAACTATGGGCTCTCATCTTCTCTCTTCGGCAAAAAAGTCCTGAACTGCAGATACCTGAGGGCGAGTTCTACGACGAGATAAGCGGCTATCATATCTACGTGCGCGGCAAAACACCGCAAGGGGAGTTGCTGAATATGATGATTTATGATTACTCAGGCGGTTTTGAGAATGCCAAAGTGATGCTGGCTGACACCGGTAGGATGACCACCAGCGCCGATAAACGCTTTCTGCTCTTAGACCTCAGTCAAGGCGAATCGTTTGAGAACCTTAATCAGAAGCAACAACGCGCTACCGGTACGACGAAGAATATTCCTTACCGCCGCGAGACCTTTACCCATAAGCGTATCATCATCGATTTTGCAACGGATTTTAATCGGTACGACGAGTCGATTCTGGAGGATCAACATGTGAGCAAGAATGTGGTGCAGTTGGTGCAGTCTATTGATTCGGTGCAACAATTGGCGCTTGCCCGTAGTCACGAACAAAGTGATAAACTGCTGCAGGAACGCTATTTTGGTCGCGAGACGAGGCAGGAGGTACAAATTCCTAAAACGGTGACAAAGGACGAACGGGCACGATATAATATCGATTCGCTTTGGGCGTCACTCTCCGTTCAGAAACAACGGCAGGTGTTTGTGACGGCAGAGGAGAAAGCGCATGTTTATCGCGACCAGATAGAGTATAACTCAATCCTCCTGCAAGATTCGCAGCGTTACATACGGCGACACGAGATCGAACTGCACCGCAAATTCACCCTCGCCTTCGCCTGCCTGATCTTTTTCTTCATTGGCGCACCGCTTGGTGCTATCATCCGTAAAGGCGGATTAGGCGCACCGGTGGTGATTTCTGTGGTGATGTTTATTATTTATTACATCATTGATAACACGGGATATAAGATGGCGCGCGAGGCTTTATGGCCTTGCTGGGCAGGTATGTGGCTCAGTTCGTTTGTGCTGCTACCGATAGGTGTGTTCCTCACCTACAAAGCCGCTACCGATTCGCCACTCTTCAATCCCGAAGCATGGGAAAGAGCGTTTAAGCAGGTGGTGGAACGCGTTAAGTATGCGAAAAGCAAAATCCTGAAGGCTGAAAGCTGAATGCTGAAGACTGAAACTCATAAGATTATGAAAATCAATACAATAGAAGAAGCGTTAGAAGATTTCCGTCAAGGTAAGTTTGTGATTGTGGCCGATGATGAGGATCGCGAGAACGAAGGCGATTTCATCATTGCGGCAGAGAAGATCACTCCGGAAAAAGTTAATTTTATGCTCCAGCACGGACGGGGCGTGCTTTGTTGCCCTATCACAGAGCAGCGCTGTGCCGAACTGGACTTGATGCATCAAGTGGCGAATAACACCTCGATGCTCGGCACGCCTTTTACCGTGACAGTCGATAAGTTGGAGGGTTGTACCACCGGCGTCTCGGCAGCCGACCGAGCCGCTACTATCTGTGCGCTCGCAGACCCGACATCCAAGCCTGAGACCTTCGGTCGCCCCGGGCATATCAACCCCTTATATGCCAAGGCAGGAGGTGTGCTCCAACGTGCCGGTCATACAGAGGCAGGCGTGGACCTCGCTCGCTTGGCGGGTTTATATCCCGCTGCGGCGCTCATCGAGATCATGAACCCCGATGGCACGATGGCTCGTATGCCTCAACTCCAAGAAGTAGCGCGCGAGTTCGACCTGAAGATCATCACCATCAAGGATTTGATAGCGTATCGGCTGGAGAAAGGTGACGTGTTACCGGTGAAGGGTGACGGGTTAATGGCTAATGGCCAACAGCCAATAGCTAATGGCCTTATAGAGCGAGGCGAGACCGTCTTTCTGCCGACGGCTAACGGCGAGTTTATGCTGACGCCTTTCCGCGATTTGACAACCGGACTGGAGCATGTGGTGCTGACCAAAGGAACATGGTCGCCCGATGAACCTGTTCTCTGCCGTGTGCACTCCAGTTGTGTCACCGGCGATATATTCGGTTCGCAGCGGTGCGAATGCGGCGAACAACTCAATAAAGCCATGCAGATGATTGAAGCCGAAGGTAAAGGCATCCTCGTTTATATGAACCAAGAGGGACGAGGTATCGGTCTGATGAATAAGATTCGCGCGTATAAGCTGCAGGAAGAAGGCGAAGATACCGTAGAGGCCAATGTGCACCTCGGTTTTCGACCCGATGAACGTGACTACGGCGTTGGGGCGCAGATTCTACGGGAGATGGGCGCCCTCAAACTACGCCTGATGACCAATAATCCTGTCAAACGCGTCGGATTAGAGTCTTACGGCATCGAAATAGTGGAGAATGTGCCCATTGAGATCGCTCCCAACCGTTGGAACGAACGCTATATGCGGACCAAAAAGGAAAAAATGCACCACGATTTGAAACTCGTTTAAGCACTTTGGCACGATATTTGAGAAGTATCAGTATACCGGTATCCAGAAATGCCGGTATCCCGAAAAATTAACTTTAAAACAACACAATTATGAAACGATTAACTACACTTCTGATGACGCTGATGCTCATGAGTGCGGCGTTATGGGCAGACGAAACAATCACCGTTTCTGCCAACAGTTCTGACATCTCGGAAGGACTCGATCTGAAGGTGGTAGCTAAGCTTTTTGCAGAAGCTAAAAACCTGGAGGAGTTCGAGATGATGCTCAACAATCCGGACAGCGCGTTCTGCAATCTTGATCTCAACGGAGATGGACAAGTGGATTACTTGCGCGTTGTAGAAACCGGCGAAGGAAACAAACGGCTCATCGTTCTACAAGCTATACTTGCCAAGGATATCTACCAAGATGTTGCTTCTATCTACGTAGAGAAAGATGAGAATAATCAAGTTTCCGTACAGGTAATAGGGGATGAATATATATACGGTACCAATTATATCATTGAACCTGTTTACGTGTACAGACCCGTAATATACGATTGGTTTTGGAGTCCTTACTGGTATGCGTGGAATAGTCCTTGGTACTGGGGTTACTGGCCCGGATGGTGGCACGCTCATGCCTGTTGGGCACATGATTGGTACTGGCATCACTGCTATGCCTTCCATCATCATCACCACTATTGCTCTTTCCGTCCCGGACGTGTTTACCGAACCGGTTACCAAGAATTGCGAACAGGCGTAACGCGTAGAGATTTCGCAGTGGCGCATCCCGAGCGTTCCTTCAGTCAACGCAATGTAGGCAAAACGAATGCCCGTGAGATCCGTAACACGACCGGTGTTCAGACTCGTCAAGCGTTTGCCAGTGGTGAGGGTTCGTCCCGACAAATGAACTCCGGTTCAGCTCGCCAAGGTATTGCTAGCCGCGAAGCCACGAATACGAGTCGCACCTACGGCAGCCGTACTACCGCTACCACACGTGTTGACAGAGAGGCTTCTGCCCAGCGTTCGTCCGCTACGGCACAACGTTCGTCAGCCACGGCACAGCGTAGCTCAGCCACGGCACAACGTAGCTCCGCAACATCGCAACGTTCGTCAGCCACGGCACAACGTAGCTCCACTACCAGCCAACGCGCTTCCTCTTCTGCCAGCATTTCACGCTCCAGTAGCGCTTACCGCTCCAGCAGTTACTCCGGAAGTAGCAGTAATAGCAGTTCACGAAGCAGCGGTGGATACTCCAGCGGCAGCAGTTCTCGCTCCAGCGGTGGATACTCCAGCAGTAGCAGTTCTCGCTCCAGCGGCGGGTACTCCAGCGGAAGCAGTTCACGCTCCAGCGGTGGATACTCCAGCGGCGGAGGTTCCCGAAGCAGCGGAGGTAGCAGTGGCGCTACCCGCAGATAAAAAGAAAAGGAGGTCATGAACCTCCTTTTCTTTTACCCATTACTCATTACTCATTACTCATTACCCAGTACCAATTACCCATCACCGCGCTGCCAACATGTTCTTCGGATCGAGCAACTCGTCCAACTGTTCTTTGCTCAGCAAGCCGTGCTCTAATACCAAGTTATAGACACTTTTTCCGGTCTCCAATGCCTCTTTGGCAATCTTAGTGGAAGCCTTGTAGCCAATAACAGGGTTCAGCGCCGTGACAATACCGATGGAGTGCTTAACGGTTTCTAAATTATGCGCACGATTGATGGTGATACCATCAATACATTTCTCACGAAGGATCTTCATCACGTTGCGCAGCCACGTAATAGAATCAAAAATGCACTCCGTAATAATCGGTTCCATCACGTTCAATTGTAACTGACCTGCCTCGGCAGCGAAGCACACTGCGGTGTCATTGCCAATCACCTTGAAGCATACTTGGTTGGTCACTTCGGGAATAACAGGGTTGACCTTACCCGGCATGATCGAACTACCCGGAGCCATCGGCGGCAAGTTGATCTCATGCAATCCGCACCGCGGACCGGAAGCCATCAGACGCAAGTCATTACAAGTCTTGCTCAACTTAACTGCCAGTCTCTTCAACGCAGCCGAATAACTCACGTATGCACCGGTATCAGGAGTGGCCTCTACTAAATCGCTGGCCTTTAAGAAGGGTTCACCGGTCAACTCGCATAACTTCTTCGTGCATAACTCTGCATAGCCTGCTACCGCATTCAGACCCGTACCAATCGCCGTACCGCCCATGTTGATTTCGTATAACAGACGCACATTGCGTTCGAGGTTCGCTACCTCTTCTTCGAGGTTGTTAGCGAACGCATGAAACTCCTGTCCGCTTGTCATCGGCACAGCGTCTTGTAACTGCGTACGCCCCATCTTAATCGAGTCATTAAACTCGTCGCCTTTCTTGCGAAGAGAGGTGATGAGCTGTTTCAACTCCTCTTCGAGCCCACGGTTCATGCGAATAAACGCATAACGGAAAGCAGAAGGGTATGCGTCGTTGGTACTTTGGGCGCAGTTCACATGGTCGTTTGGAGAACAGTATTGGTACTCCCCGCGTTGATGGCCCATGATCTCCAAGGCGCGGTTGGCAATGACCTCATTGGCGTTCATGTTGACCGTTGTGCCGGCACCGCCTTGTACCATGTCGGTAGGGAACTGATCATGCATCTTACCGTCTATAATCTCACGGCACGCCTGCGCGATGGCTGCATGGATCTCATCGTTGATGACGCCTAACTCATGGTTAGCCTCTACGGCCGCCAACTTAATGTACGCCATCGCAATGATATATTCCGGAAAATCCGACATCTTGAGGTTAGATACCTTGTAATTGTTGATACCACGTTGTGTCTGCACTCCGTAGTACGCTTCTGCCGGCACTTGTAATTCGCCTAACAGATCCGATTCAATTCTATATGCCATAATAGTAGTATTAATTATTCATTATTCATAGACCCGAGCAGCGAGCGCACGAACTCTACTCGGTTAAAACACTGCAAATCTGTCATTTGTTCGCCCAAGCCTATATACCGAACAGGAATCTTAAACTGGTCGCTGATACCGATGACCACGCCACCTTTCGCCGTGCCGTCTAACTTCGTGATAGCCAGCGAGCTGACCTGCGTAGCGGCGGTGAACTGTCGTGCTTGCTCGAAAGCGTTCTGACCCGTACTACCATCCAGTACCAGCATCACATCATGCGGCGCGTCAGGTACTACTTTTTGCATCACGTTCTTGATTTTCGTCAACTCGTTCATCAGGTTAACCTTGTTATGCAAACGGCCCGCGGTGTCAATCAGCACCACATCCGCATCGTTTGCTTTCGCGCTTTGCAGCGTATCAAAAGCCACGGAGGCAGGGTCGGACCCTTGTTGCTGCTTAATCACCGGCACGCCCACACGCTCACCCCATATACATAGTTGTTCTACCGCCGCGGCGCGGAAGGTATCGGCAGCGCCCAAATACACTTTCTTACCGGCTTGCTTGTACTGATACGCCAATTTGCCGATGGTGGTGGTCTTACCTACGCCGTTCACGCCTACTACCATCACCACGTAAGGCTTGGCAGGTAGCGGGGCAGAGAAATCCAGCACAGCCTCCACGTTATTCTCCTGCAGCAGTGAGGCTATCTCATCCACTAACAGTGCATTTAACTCGCTTGTGCTTACGTATTTATCGCGTTTGACGCGTTCCTGCACGCGTTCGATGATACGAAGGGTTGTCTCTACGCCGACGTCGGAGGTGATTAGCGCTTCTTCCAAGTTGTCCAGCACATCATCATCGATGGTGGACTTGCCGGCTATCGCGCGACCAATCTTCGATAATACGGACTCCTTGCTTTTCTCCAAGCCCTTATTGAGCGTCTCTTTTTTCTCTTTTCCAAATAATCCGAAAAATGCCATAGTTATTTACCTTTTACGATTTGAGGAAAGCGTCTTTAAAGCCTAGGAAATATAATATTCCGTCTAATCCCATGGTGGAGATGGCTTGCTGTGCACTGGCTTTGACCTTTGGTTTGGCGTGGAAAGCGATGCCTAAACCGGCCTTTCCGAGCATGTTCAAGTCATTTGCGCCATCGCCTACGGCGATCACTTGTGCCAGTTCGATATGTTCAACTTGCGCAATCAACTCCAGCAATTCCGCCTTCCGTTTGGCATCCACCACATCGCCCAAGTAGCGACCGGTGAACTTACCATCCTCCTCTTCCAACTCATTGGCATAGACATAATCGACGCCGAACCGTTGCTGCAGGTATTTGCCCACGAAAGTGAAACCGCCGGACAAGATAGCAATCTTGAATCCGCAGCGTTTGAGGATGCCGAAAAGACGGTCAGCCCCTTCGGTAATCGGCAGATGATCGATGATGTCTTGTTTGGCGCTGACGTCCAGACCTTTGAGCAAGGCCACGCGACGCGTGAAACTCTCTTTGAAATCTATCTCTCCCCGCATGGCAGACAGTGTGATAGCGCGTACTTGTTCGCCCACACCGGCGCGCTCCGCCAACTCATCAATGACCTCCGTTTGGATGAAGGTCGAGTCCATGTCCACGCAGATCAAGCGTCTGTTGCGGCGGTACATATCATCGCGTTGGAAAGAAATATCTATGCCCTCATCGCGCGACACCTCCATCAGTTCGCGTTGCAGCGCTTCTCGGTCGGGTAGGTTGCCGCGCAGCGAGAACTCCACGCAACTATGCCGTTTTTCCATCGGTAACTCCACACTCGGCCGATCGCTCAAACGCAGTATGTTATCAATATTCAGTTGTCGTCCGGCCAGCAAAGCTGTCACGCGTGCAATATGGCGTGCATTCAGTTCGCGTGCTAAGAGTGTCACTACATAGCGTTCTTGTTCCTGACGACTAACCCAAGCCGCGTATTCCTCCTCGCTCAGCGGCGTGAAACGAACAATCATCTCCAGCTTAGAGCAACAAAACAGCACTTCCTTAATCATCTCTCCGCTGGTTGAAGCATCATCCACGCGGATGAGGATGCTCAGGTTCAGCTGATGATGCAAGTTCGATTGACCGATATCTTGCACAATGGCGCCGTACTTACCCAGCACCTCGGTGACTGCGGCAGTCACACCCGGCTTGTCAAAGCCGATGATGTTAATCAATATAAACTCTCGTTGCATAGGCTACTCGTGAATATTCTGCAAGGCTACTTGAACACGCTTCAGCGTTTCCTCTTTGCCTAAGATATCGGTGATGGCCCAGATATGCGGACCTCGTGCTGCACCTACCAGACAAATACGGAAAGCGTTCATCACAATACCAACGCCGTACTCTTTCTCTGCTATCCAAGGCATTACCAAGGCATCCAGCGCCTCTGCCGACCAGTCCTCCTGCGGCTCTAACAAAGCCAATAACTCTTGCATATGCTGCGGCGAGTCTTCTTTCCAACGCTTCTTAAGCGATTTCTCGTCGTACGATGTTGGGGCAACAAAGAAGAAATCCGCCTGATCCCATAACTCCGGCACAAAGTTCACACGGTCTTTCACCAAGCCGACGATCTTAGCGATGGTGTCGGTGTCGCGGTATTCCGGTAAACCGGCATCCCGAAGATGTTCTTCAAGCACCGGTATAAACATCTGAGCCAATTCCTCATCGCTCTTGAGTTGCAGATACTGGTGGTTGAACCATTTGCCTTTCTCGTAATCGAACTTAGCACCGCTTTTGGACACGCGGTCTAGCGAGAAATCTTGAATCAACTCCTCCATGGTGTACAGTTCCTTATCGCCGCTGCCGTGCCATCCGAGCAATGCAAGGAAGTTAATCACCGCTTCGGGCAGATAACCGCTTTCACGATAACCGCTGCTTACGGTGCCGTCTTTTTGGTTATGGAACTCCAGTGGGAAGACCGGAAAACCTAATCGGTCGCCATCGCGCTTACTGAGTTTGCCGTTTCCGTCGGGTTTGAGTAACAGGGGTAGGTGTGCGAACTCCGGCATCGTGTCTTGCCAACCAAACGCACGGTATAAGAGCACGTGCAGCGGAGCCGAAGGCAACCATTCCTCACCGCGGATGACGTGACTGATCTCCATCAGATGGTCATCCACGATGTTCGCCAGATGGTAAGTAGGCAGGTCATCCGCCGATTTGTAAAGCACCTTATCGTCCAGAATATTGCTATTAATCACCACCTCTCCACGAATCAAATCGTGCACATGCACATCCTCGTTGGGCGCTACTTTGAATCGAACCACATATTGCTCGCCATTGGCAATCCGTTGGGCCACTTCTTCTGCACTCATCGTCAATGAGTTACGCATCTGTTCGCGGGTACGCGCGTCGTATTGGAAATTCGAAATCTCCGCACGCTTAGCCTCCAGTTCAGCCGGCGTGTCAAACGCGATATACGCATGACCGCTATCCAGTAATTGCTTCACATACTGATGATAACTCTCTCGCCGCTCGCTCTGCCGATACGGACCATGTTCACCTACGGCCTCTATCTTGCCGTTATTCATGCGCAATCCTTCATCTATCTCAATACCCAACCAGTCCAGGGCCTCGAGAATATATTCCTCCGCACCTGGCACAAAGCGCGTACTATCCGTATCTTCGATACGAAGTAACATATCGCCGCCATGCTGACGGGCAAACAGGTAATTATACAACGCGGTTCTCACACCGCCGATATGAAGCGCGCCAGTAGGACTCGGCGCAAAGCGAACTCGTACTTTTCGTTCCATTGTTATACTGATAATTCTAAATTTTGCGCAAAGATACAAAAAAAATCGCACATGTGCAAAAGAAATCATAATAAATTTGCACAATTCAAAAAAAAGCAGTACTTTTGCACTCGATTTGTGAAAAGATGGAAAAGCCGATTGTTTTATTAGCAGTAGAATCGAGTTGCGATGACACCTCTGCCGCGGTAGTGGAGGATGGTATCTTGCGAAGCAATGTGATAGCCAGTCAAAAAGTGCATGAGGAGTTCGGCGGTGTGGTGCCGGAGTTAGCCAGTCGTGCCCATCAGCAGAATATATGGCCGGTGGTGGATACGGCGCTCAAGCGGGCAGGGGTGGAGGCAAAGGATCTTTCTGCAGTCGCCTTCACGCGCGGACCGGGCCTGTTAGGTTCGTTGCTCGTCGGCACCTCTTTCTGTAAGGGCTTAGCGCTGTCGTTAGGCATTCCGCTCATTGATGTGAACCATTTGCAAGGACATGTGATGGCTCATTTTGTTGAAGATGGCACAGGGCTCCCACATCCCTCTTTCCCCTTCTTGTGCTTGCTCGTTTCAGGAGGTAATAGCCAAATCGTACGCGTGAATGCATACAATGACATGCAGATTCTCGGTCAGACGATTGACGACGCAGCGGGTGAGGCGTTCGATAAATGTGCGAAAGTATTAGGCTTGCCGTACCCGGGTGGACCATGGATTGATAAGTTGGCTAAGTTAGGCGATGCCACCAAGTATCCGTTTGCCAAACCCAATATAGCAGGCTATGACTATTCGTTCTCGGGCCTTAAGACATCGTTCCTCTATACGCTGCGCGACATGCTTAAGGAGCACGGGGTAGAGACGATTGATGCGTTAGCGGAGAGAGTGCCTAACTTGCGCGAAGATATGTGTGCCTCACTGCAAGCAACAGTGGTGGATATTCTGATGCGCAAACTTAAGAAAGCGGCGCAGGATTTACATATTACACAAGTGGCTGTCGCAGGCGGGGTGAGTGCCAATAGTGCGCTGCGCCAAGCCTTTATCGACTACGGAAAAAAATACCACTGGCAGGTCTATATTCCGCCTTTCTCGTTCACTACCGATAACGCCGCCATGATTGCGCAAGCGGGCTATTTTAAGTTCTTAGACCATGATTTCTGTGCCATAGATGAAGTGCCCTTCGCTAAAACAACGATTTAACGGTGAGCGGTTATCGGTTATCGGTTATCGGTTACGCCCTTATCAGGATGTCATCATCTTCATGGTGACGCTTTTGGTGGCGAATTATTTCTGGAAATTCACGGTATCGGGCGATGAGCACGGCGATGCGGTGACATGGTTCGGTTGGGATATTTCTGCTCCGTTCATTTATATGACCCACCATGTGGCGAACGCGGTGTATTGGTTCGTTTCTCTTTTCCGTGATACGGTGCATTTAGTGAACGGTCATCGTATTCAGTTCGACTTGGGAAGCGGCACCACGATCATTTGGGGCTGCTCCGGATTGAAGCAAGCCTTTATCTGGTTTTGGTTGATCTTCACCGTTCGCGGGGGATGGAAGCATAAGATATGGTACATACCACTGGGGTGGGTATGCTGCTATCTGTTTAATATTCTGCGCATTGGACTGATTGCCTTGCTGATAGAGCATCACCCCTCATGGTTCCCGTTTTTGCATGACGGGCTCTTCAAATACCTTTTTTACGCGATGCTCTTTGGCCTTTGGGCTATCTTTGTTGGAACGATAAGATCTTCTTCTTCAACGCACTGACAATCTTCCATGTACGGCTGGCTTGCGGCGTGTCTCCGGTAAGGATATCGGGGATGGCGTTTCCGGTCTCTTGTTCGGGATAAACGAGCAGGTAACTATGGTCACGGAAGAAGCGGTCGAGCATATCCGGCACTTGATCAAAGAGCGGGTTATAACTGGGCGTAGAGGGACGGGCGTTGATGAGCACGATCATATCGTTATGCCGCATTTGTTTGGCAATCATCAACACATCTTCCCAGTTTTCCATCTCCCGATAGGAGGCGCGGAGGTATTTGCCTTTGCGTCGGCAGAACGCCTGCAGGGCGCGTTGGGTATCTTCGTTGGTGTAAAAGACCACCTTGGCGCCTATCTGACTGCTCAGACGACGAATGAGACCAAAGCAGGTAATGAAATCATGCTCTTTCTCGGCATAACGCGGGACGGCCACTAAGAGTCGGCTGATGGTGTTAATGGGTTGCGCGGGGTGGTACACCAGACTGGCGGTACTTTGACCCTCAATCAGGCGTTTGGCTTCAGTCCAGTCTTCTTCGGACGACAGTTCGGGTTGCTTCAGTTCGGCTAATTCGCCTAACTCGCGCAGTTCGTAATGACGGTTCTCGGCTACAGTCATCATCTGCCATTTATTATCATGCTTCTCGCTCTCGAGCCTTGCTTCTTCTTGTAGTGCCAGACGTTTGGCGGCATATTCGGTCACGAACGAAGCCGAGGTGCAAAGCACGAGTATCATCAGCACGGCGGCATTGAGAATGCTGGAACCGAAGATATGTGCCTCAAAACCGATGGTGACGATGGCTAAGGTACCTGCCGCGGTGGCGTGCGTCAGACCAAACATCAGTTGTCTCTCTTCGGCCTGCAATCCGAAGGTCTTCTGCGCCACTAAAGCGGCTAACCATTTGCCTACTAACTTGGTGGCAATCATGATGATAGCCAGCACGATGGTCCACCAATTCGTCCAGATGACCTGCACCTCAATCATCATACCTACGCCCAGTAGGAAAAGAGGAACGAAGAGGTTATTGCCCACAAAATTGATACGTTGCATCACAGGGCTGAGATTAGGTACCAGTCGGTTGAGTGCCACACCGCAGACGAAGGCACCAAGGATGCCTTCCAGTCCTGCCCAATCTGCCAGATAGGCGGAACCCACCATCATCGTCATCACAATCAGAAAACCGTTCGTAGGATCCGTCCAGCGTTTGAAGAAGCGTTGCGCCAACCATGGGAAGAGGAAAAGCGTCACCGCTGCAAAGACTGCAATGCGACCGATGAACGCACCGGTGGTCAGCGTGTCGGTGTACGCAAAATTACTCTTAATAGCCGCTAACACTAAGAGGGACAGCGTGATAGCGAGCATCGTACCGCCTACGGCGATGTTAACCGCGGTGTTTTTCTGCACGCCGTACCGACTGACAATGGGATAAGTCATCAGTGTGTGACTGCCGTACATAGCGCCTAACAACGCACTTGTTACCCAGTTATACCCTAATAACTTACTCGTCACCAAACCTAACAGGAAGGGAAACAAGAACGAGAACAGACCAAAGAGCACGGAGCGGTGTTTCTGCTGCGAGAAATCATTCAAGTCCACCTCAATACCGGCTTGCAGCATGATATACAGCATGCCTATCTTACCCAGCGTCTGAATGGCACCGCCTTCGCCTAACCAACCAAATCCGTACGGTCCGACAAGAATGCCGACGATAATAAAGCCCACAATACTCGGAATACGAATCTTGTGGCATACCAGTGGTACAAAGAGGATGGCAGCCAGTACCAACGCTATGATGGCCAAGGTATTAGTGATCATAAAGACATTTACTATTTGGTCATTTACAATTTACCATTTACACATACTTACCGGTTATGCTTTTCGAATTAGCGCGGATATCTTCAACGGTGCCTTCGGCTACTATCTGTCCGCCGCCTCGTCCGCCTTCGGGTCCCAAATCGATAATCCAGTCGCAGGCCTTGATGACGTCGGTGTTATGCTCGATGATGATGACCGTGTTACCTTTGTCCACTAATCGCCTCAACACGCCCAGCAGTACGCGGATATCTTCGAAATGCAGACCTGTGGTGGGTTCATCAAGTATATATAAGGTCTTACCGGTGCTGGGACGCGACAACTCAGTGGCGAGTTTGATACGCTGACTCTCGCCGCCGGAGAGACTGAGGGACGATTGGCCTAACTTGATGTAACCCAATCCCACTTCTTGTATCGTTTTGATCTTGCGGAGGATGGTAGGTTGGGGTTCAAAGAACTCCACGGCTTGGTTGACGGTCATATTGAGCACATCGGCAATCGTTTTGCCTTTCCACCGCACCTCGAGCGTCTCGCGGTTGTACCGCTGGCCGCCGCAGGCTTCACAAGACACGTACACGTCCGGCAGAAAATGCATTTGGATGGTCTTGTAACCGTAGCCCGAACACTCATCGCAGCGTCCGCCTTTAGCGTTAAAACTAAACCGTCCCGCTTTCCATCCGCGAATCTTAGCTTCGGGTAATTGCGCAAAGAGGTCTCGGATATCGTTGAAGACGTTGGTGTAGGTGGCAGGGTTACTGCGGGGCGTGCGACCGATAGGCGACTGGTCCACGTTGATGACCTTGTCTATGTATTCCATGCCTTCGATGCGTTCGTAGGGCAGGGGCACTTGTTTGGAGCGGTAGAAATGTTGACTAAGGATGGGGTAGAGGGTTTGGTTAATGAGCGAACTCTTACCGCTACCACTCACGCCGGTGATGCACACCATCTGTCCTAAGGGTATTCGTGCCGTCACGTTCTTCAGGTTATTGCCTGTGCAGCCGGAGAGAATAAGTTCCTTAAGGTCTTTAAGGTCTTTAAGGTCCTTAGGGGCTGTAGTCACTTGGCGCGCGCCCTTCAGATACTGCGCGGTGAGGGTGTCTGTTTGGAGTAGGTCTTCGGGCGTGCCGCTAAAGAGCACTTGTCCGCCCAGACGACCGGCTTTCGGACCGATATCCACTATCCAGTCCGCTTCCCGCATCATCTGTTCGTCATGTTCAACGACGATGACGGAGTTGTTCATATCCCGCAGTTCCTTCAGACTGTCTATCAGACGCCTATTATCGCGTTGATGCAAACCGATGGAAGGCTCGTCTAATATGTAAAGCACATTCACCAACCGGCTACCTATCTGCGTAGCCAAACGGATACGCTGACTCTCGCCGCCGGAGAGACTGTCACTGTTACGGTTCAGACTAAGGTAACTGAGGCCTACCGCCTGCATGAACCGTAACCGTCCGCATATCTCTTTCAAGATCGGTTCCGCGATGGCGTTCTGCTTGTCTGACAGCTGATGGCTGATGGCTGATAGCTTCTCCAGCAACACATCGATATCCATCTCTGCCAAATCGGAGATGGAGTACTCGCCTAACCGATAACTGAGCGCCTCTTTGTTGAGCCGTTTGCCGTTACACTCCGGACATACCACATACTCCTCTTTCTCTTCCTCTTCTTCCTCCGTGGCGCTCTGTAACAACTGCAATTCTTCCCACCAGTTATCCTGCCGAAGCGCTTCGTCCGTAACCTCACTAACCCCTTCCTCTTTCATCCTTTCACTTTTCACCTTACCCAAGCCTTTGCAGCACGGGCACCAACCCGAGGGACTGTTGAAAGAGAAAGTATGCGGGGCGGGGTCTTGGTAACTGAGCCCTGTCTCCGGGCACATCAGGTTTCGGCTAAAGTATCTGACAGGCGTAGCCGGTCTAACAGCGTTAGCGGTCTCACTACCTACAGCGGAGCGGTCAGTGGCATCGGCCGATGCCACAAGCATGATTCCGTTGCCTTGCGTCATGGCGCGATCCACGCTCTGCCGCAAGCGCTGCAGGTCTTCCTCTGACCTTTCACCTTTCACCTTTAACCTATCCACGACCACCTCAATCGTGTGCGTTTTGTAGCGGTCTAACTTCATGCCCGGCATGATGTCTTGCACCTCGCCATCTACGCGCACATACGCAAAGCCTTTCTTACGGATGGTCTCAAACAGCTCCTTGTAATGACCTTTTCGTCCGTTCACCAGCGGGGCTAACAGCAGGATCTTCTTACCCGCGTACTCGCGTATAATAAGGTATATGATCTGCTCATCGGTGTAATGGACCATCTTCTGCCCCGACAGGTACGAATACGCATCAGCGGCACGGGCGAAGAGTAAGCGCAGGAAATCGTATGTTTCCGTGATGGTACCTACCGTCGAACGGGGGTTACGACTGGTTGTTTTCTGGTCAATAGAGATGACGGGACTCAAACCGCTTATCTTGTCCACGTCCGGTCGTTGCATCTGTCCGATGAACCCGCGGGCGTACGAAGAGAAGGTATCCATGTACCGTCTCTGCCCTTCGGCAAAGATAGTGTCGAACGCCAATGAACTCTTGCCGCTACCACTCAGTCCGGTGATGACGGTCAAACGCTTGCGGGGGATAGAAACGCTGATGTTCTTCAGGTTATGCACCCGCGCCCCAATAATCTCTATGTTACCTTCTCCTTTCACTTTTCACTTTTCACCTTTCACCTTTCACTTTCTGCAAGGACCGTGGCGGAGTAGGGTGCTACGCGCAGGACCGGTCCTTCGGTGCAAAGGAGTCCTTCTACATCCGCTTTGCCGTCTTCAGCGAGGATGGTGTAATGACCCTCAGGAAGCGCCGTCTCCACCGCTTCGGCACTGCCGTTAAACACTACGAGCAGCGTCTTGGCACTGTCAATGCCTTCCAAGTTAGCAATACGGTAAACGATCACTTGTTCATTCTCTATTGGCAGGAACGAGACATGCTCGCGCACAGCCTCGGCGCTACCCAAGCGGAAACCCTTATGCGCATGGCGGATAGCAATCATCGCGCGGTAGTATTCATACAAGTCATTGTACCGCGCTTTGTTCTCCCATGGGATGATGTTAATCGAATCGGGACTCTGATAACTGTTGTCAATGCCTTGTTTGGTGCGGAAGAGTTCCTCACCGCCATAGATGAACGACATGCCTTGCGACAGCAAAACCGCCGTCTGCGCCAGTTTGTTCATGCGTATCTTCGTTGCCTCGCTTTCCTCACCGGCACTGGCTTCTATACGGTCGCGCAGGCAGTAGTTGTCGTGACAGGTGATGTAACTGACATGCTGCATCGGTTCGCCTGCCCACCGGAGAGGCTCTGCGCCCAGTTGACCGTTCGGATCCTCAAAGCCGATACAACCAACCAACCCGTTGCACACAGCACTCTTGCAGGCGGTATTGCCCGAAGCAAAACCCCGTTCGTGGTCAAAGGGCGAACCGATCAACGCATTGCGGATATCATCGCTGAACGCACCTACGCGTGGCATGGTGTAGGTCCATTGTTTCATGGCCAGTTGCTCATACGGATAAGCCGGTGCCATCGCTGCCCAACCCTCACCGTAAGTGAGAATAGTAGGGTCAATCTTATCCAAGGCGGCACGGATAGCGCGCATCGTCTCTTGGTCATGAATACCCATCAGGTCAAAGCGGAAACCGTCTATATGGTACTCGCGTGCCCAGTAACAAACGCTCTCTACCATGAACTGCCGCATCATCGCATGGTCCGACGCCGTCTCGTTGCCGCAACCCGAACCATTGGCGTAACTGCCATCTTCGTTCAAGCGGTAGAAATACTGCGGCACCACGCGTCCGAGGGCGCAACCCATCACATCGTAGGTGTGGTTATAGACCACATCCATCACCACGCGGATGCCGGCTTTGTGCAAGGCTTGCACCATCTCTTTCATCTCACGGATACGAACCGCAGGGTCGCTCGGGTCGGTCGAATAACCGCCCTCCGGCGCATTGTAGTTCACCGGATCATAGCCCCAGTTGTATGAGCCTTCAGCATTCAGCTTTGAGCATTCAGCTTTTTGTTCGTCCACGGAGCCGTAGTCGAACACCGGCAGTACTTGCAAATGGGTGATGCCTAATTCCTTCAAGTGGTCGATACCCGATGCCAAACTATCAGCGGTTTTTGTACCTTCTTCTGTCAGCGCCAAGAACTTACCTTTGTGTTCGATGCCCGAGTTAGGCGACATGGTGAAATCGCGCAAATGCGTCTCGTACACCACGATATCCGTCTTATCCGGCATCGCAGGACGACGGTCTTGGTCCCATCCTTCGGGATTAGTGCGCTGCAGGTCTATGATAGCGCCGCGTTGACCGTTGATACTGACGGCTTTGGCAAAGATACCCGGACTCTCTGCCGACCACTCGCCGTTCTGAAACGAACGAACGGTGTAGAACTTACCCGCTTGATCACCCCGGATAGTGCCCCGCCAGATGTCGCCCCGACCTTTCTTCAGGCTGATGACTGAAGGCTGATCACTGACGGCTTCATCATAGATCCTCACTTCCATCTGTTCGGCCACAGGTGACCAAAAAGCGAAAGCCGTTTGGCTCTGCGCGTACTGGCACTCGTTCTCCATCTTAGGTTGACGAGCGCAACTGCTCGCCAGCAATGCTACTGTTAGCATAGTGATAATAGTGTTTCTCATATAGCTGTTGTTTATCGATAAATCGAATCATTCGGGAAATAGTCTTCGAAGAGTTCTCTGGCTGCTTCCATGCCCATCTCATACGCGTGGCGAAGCAGTATCTTCGCCCAACTATCGCTCTCATCAATGCCACAACCATGATGGTACATCTGTGCCAACGCATATGATGCCCACATACTGGTATCAGTATCCGAACTGTTCCACACGTCCTTGAATATCTTCGCCGCTTTTTCCTTATCTTCGGGCACATACTCGCCGTCAAAATAGCACATTCCCATCACACACCGTGCGCGAGGATGACCTGCCTCTGCGGCGCGCGCAAAAAACGGTATCGCCTTCGACATATCCGCCTCCAGCAACCCTTCCACACCGAATTGGTACAAATAGCCCATCAGATACGCGGCGTCCCAGTTACCGCCTTCGTTAGCCAACGCCAGCAGACGCACGCCTGCCTCGCGTTCGTCACGCGGCAAGTCCTCATCCCAAATAGCCATCTCCGCCATGGACTGCAAGGCATAAGGTTCACCCTGCACCGCCGCCTCTTTCCATAACCGATTAGCCTCCGCTTTGTCCGCCTCAATCTGCAATCGCGGCACGCCGTAGTAACGGATGTTCGCCAACCTGTTCATCGCCGCTGCGTCACCTTGCTCAGCTGCCGCTGAGATGCTATCGTACTCCTCACGCGTGAACACATCCCAACGCGAGTCCATCTTACCGGAGAATAACTCATCCTTCAGCCGAATATAGATATTACCCACGGCATAACTGAGCCCCACTTCATGCACTTTCTTCGATTGATCCGGCACCACCTTAATCAAGTTATCCTTGATACGAATGGTGATACCGTCCGGACGAACCTCCTCCAGATACACGCAGGGGAAATAACTTCTCATGTATTTCCAACCTTCTTGTTGGATGATGGAACTCAGTTCCATGCCCAGACTCAATTCGGAGATGTCCGCTTCGCCTGAACAAGCGTCACGACTCACAATCCCGGGGTCATGCGCCTCCGTTTCCGCTTCAAAACAAAGCCTTGTCCAGCATGCTACTCGCTTAGCACTAACGTTCGGTGTTTCCATAGTTTTTCGTCTTTACTCAATTTGCGTGCAAAATTACAAAAAAAAATCGACATACGCAAGAAAAAACGCATTTCAGTGCGTTTTTTCTTAATTCTACATTCTTTAAAATGTTCCATTTTGCGGTACGAAGGCATGTCGAATGCAAGTCGAAGGCAAACCGAATGCAAGTCCTATCCAATAATGTTCTATTTTTCTTCTTTCTTATTGTCTATCTATTTTACCAATTGACCTTGGATGGTGTACAGTTTTTCTCCTTGGAGAATATAGACATTCCCGTGGCGGATGAGTTTCTGCGCAGGGTTGGAAGGGTTGGTATACACCTCAGGGGCATCTGTGGGCGAGTCCGCTTGATAGATGGCTTGGATAGTAAGACCATCCGCCAGATCTGCAGGAACTGGTTCCCAGCGAAGGAACGTAAAACCTGTGATCTCCGGCGCAGCCGGTATCTTGATGGTTGAAACAGTAGCGAGCACCTCGCTGCCGTCATTGCCATTCTCAAAGAGGATATGTACCGATACCTCTTCACCTAAGTTATATTGGGCGATGAGGTCGATATCTGCGGTAATGGAGCTGAAATCCTTATCCCAGCCTATAAAGGTATAGCCTTGATGGTAAGGGTCAGAAGGTGCAGAAGCAGCCCCTAAATACGCCACGCTATCTACTTTGATAAGCGAATTGTCCCTATCAAGGAATTGCACACGATAGACATTAATCTCATATTGAGCGATGATGTCGATATCTGCGGTAATGGTGCTGAAATCCTTATCCCAACCGATGAAGGTATGTCCCTGACGAGTAGGATTAGCAGGTGCAGAAGTAGCCCCTAAATACGCCACACTATCTACTTTGAGAAGCGCATTGTTCCAGTCCAAAAATTGCACTCGATAGACGTTGATCTCATATTGGGCGACAACAAAGGTATCGATAGTTATTTGGTTCAGCACCTGATCCCAGCCAATGAAGGTATACCCTTCACGCGAGGGTATAACCGGAGCAACTACGTTGCCCTGTGTAAACTTGCCGATATACAAAGTAGTGTCATTCCAATCCTTGAAAGTAACGAAGATATAGTTAAGTAATTCAACTATAGACCCAAACTCTCCCCACACCTCGGCTGCTTCGTAGGCACTGATAGAAGAATAGGGTACATGGAGTGTGATATTAGAGAGCGTGAGGCCGTAGAATATATTGCTCCTGATGCTTATCGGTTCAAGGATAGGAACGCTAATCGATGTGAGTCCTGTGCAACTACGGAAAGCATAATCGCCAATAGATGTGAGGCTATCGGGCAACTCAATTGAAGTGAGCGAGGAGCACCCAAAGAACGCATACATGCCAATGGATGTGACAGCTCTTGGTATAGCGATGGAGTCAAGAGCGGAGCAACCGGAGAACGCAGATTCTCCGATGGAAGTGACGGAAGAGGGGATTGTAACAGATTGGAGGCCGGAGCAATTGGAGAATGTTCGGAGGCCAATGGATGTGATGCCGGCAGGAATCTCAACGGATGTAATGCCGGAGCAATTTTCGAAAGCACTATTACTGATGGATGTAACGGAAGAAGGAATCGTTATATTACCTGTGGAAGTAGGTAAACATGCCACTAAAGATGTTTTTGATTCATCGCTATAGATGAGATATTCCTCTACATATCCATTGACGCATTTAGCTCCCCAAGGAGCACCGGTTGCGGAGCCCTGATAAACCACATTTAGGATTTCAGCGAACGCATAATCACCAATGGAAGTGACGGTGCTGGGTATCTCAAGTGAGCTGAGACCGGAGCAACCGGAGAACGCAGATTCTCCAATCGTTGTGAGGGATTCGGGAATGGAAACAGAAGTCAAGCCTGTGCACACTACGAAGGCACCATTTCCAATGGACGTAACATCCTCCTCGATAATCAATTCCTCGATCACATCATTCAAGTCCGCTTCAAACCAAGGGGACGCCTCTGAATCATAATCATACATGTCACCTGTCCCATAAATAGTGAGGGTGCCATTGAAAAAGTGCCATTCAAGGTTTTCGCCACAGGTGCCATTCTGGGCACAAAGCATTCCGGCGCAGGAGATGAGCGCGAAAAGGAGCGTAAAAATCTTTCTCATAACAAGCGGTTTTGTGTTTATGTTTTTCGCTGCAAAATTACAACATTTTTTTGATATGTGCAAATTTTTGTCTTTTTATTTGCATATTCCAAAAAAAAGTTGTACCTTTGTAGGCGATTTTAAAGTCTCTTATCTATGAGCGAACAGAACGAGCAACAAAAAGAGGCCGAAGCAAGGGCTTATTTTGAGCAGAAAAAGAAAGAAGCTATGTTGGACGTGACGGCATCGGAGTCGCAACGCGATGAGGCTTATTGCGCCATGTTGGATGTGGCTTCCTGTTTAGAAAAAGGCTACGGTGTGACGCCCAACGGAGGGCACGCGCTTCGGATAGCGCGGTTTGTCTATGACAATAATAACTGGACGAACATGGGCATGGCGCCGAAGAACAAAGCCGCAGATATGCTGCGCCGTTTCTACAGCGAAGGAGTGGGGTGCAATGCCAATGCGGATTATATTAAGACAATGCTCGCACACCTCTATGACGGGCGTTCAAGTGCACTATCCGATGAGTACGATTTATTATGCAGATAAAAAGATAACGAACCTATGTCAGAACAAAGACAAGCACTGATTGAAGAGCTCCAGCAACTGCTCGAGCAAGAGGATGTAACGGCCATCAAAGACCAAGTGGAACACATCAAAACGCAGTTCTACCGCCCTGTAGAGACGGCAGAAACGCCTGCAGAACAACCCGTAGAAACGGCAGAAGAGATTGCGACCGAAGCGCCGCAAACTGACCCGCAAGAGGAGCAGTTTAAGGCCTTATTGGCGCAATACAAAGCCAAGCGTGCCGAGGTAGCGGCTCAGACCGCCAAAGAGCAGCAGGAGAACCTATCCCGCAAGCAAGCAATCCTCTCAGTGATGAAGACTTTGGCAGAAGGTGAAACCGATGCCGTGATGTCCAGTCTGCCGCGTATGCGCGAACTGCAAGCCGAATGGAAAACCATCGGTCCGGTGCCTGCTGCCAACGTACAAGAGATTCGCAAAGCCTATCAGCAGTACCAGGAACAGTTCTACGACATGGTGAAGATCAACATTGAGTTGCGAGACCTCGATTTTAAGAAGAACCTTGAACTCAAGACTTTGCTCTGCGAAGCAGCCGAGCGTCTGCAGAATAACGACAACATCGTGGAAGCCAGTCGCGCCTTGCAGCAGTTGCACGACGAGTGGGCAGAGATAGGACCCGTGGCACGCGAGTTACGCGAAGAGATATGGGAGCGCTTCAAAGCCGCCTCCACCGCCATCAACAAACGCCATCAGGCTTATTTCGATGAACTGCATGCCAAAGAGCAAGATAACCTCGCCCGTAAGCGTGCTATCATCGAGCAATTGCAAGCCCTCAATGAGGCGCTTCAGAACGGCGAGCAGAAACTGAATGCTAAAGCATGGGACAAGGCCACTGAACAAGTGCAAGCCCTGCAAAATCAATGGCGCACCATCGGTTTTGCGCCTAAGAAATTCAACCAATCTATCTACGAGGAATACCGCGCTGAGTGCGATAAGTTCTTCCGCGCTAAGGCACAGTTCTTCAAGGGCATCCGCGATGTGTTCTCTGAGAACCTCAAGCATAAACGCGCACTGATAGCGCAAGCCAAAGAAGTGTTGGCTCTTCTCGAAGAGAAAACAGCCGAACTGACCCAACAAGAGTGGAACGAAGCTGCCGACAAACTGCGTGCCCTGCAAGCCGAATGGAAGACCGTCGGCGCTGTGCCGCGTAAGGTATCCGATGATCTTTGGAAACAATTCACAGAGGCTTGCGATGCTTTCTTCAACGCCCGTCGAGAGGTGGCAGAGAAAGCCAAAAGCCAACGCCAAAGCCAACGTTCGGCACAACGCCGCGAACCCGCTGCAGGCACTAACCTTTACCGCCTGCGCGATACCTTGATGCAAGAAATCAAAGTGGCAGAGAATAATATCCTATTCTTCTCCGGCAAATCCAAAACCGCCAATAAGATAGTGGAGGACATGCAGCGTAAGATTGACAAACTGAAAGCTCAATTAGCCGAAGTGAAAGAACGTATCCAAGCGGAAGACGAAGAATGAGCGTACTGATTGATTATAAGGGAGTTGAGATTCATCAAGCCGATCAGATTGTGCTCCATGACGTCACTCTCAACGTGGAAGGCGGCGAGATGATTTATCTGCTGGGCAAAGTAGGTAGCGGCAAGTCCAGTTTTATGAAAACGCTGTACGGAGCCCTGCCTGTCGCTTCCGCCCAAGAAGCCAACGTATTAGGTTTTGACCTGATGCATATCCGTCGCGGCCAGTTACCTTACCTCCGTCGGCGGATGGGTATTATCTTTCAGGATTACAAGCTCTTAACTGACCGTTCGGTGGAAGAGAACTTGCTCTTTGTGCTTCGCGCCACCGGTTGGAAAGATAAACATCTGATGGCGGCACATGTGAACGAAGTGCTCCAGCAAGTAGGCATGGAAACGAAAGCCTACAAGCGTCCCTATGAACTGTCCGGAGGTGAACAACAACGTGTGGTCATTGCGCGCGCCTTGCTCAATTCGCCCGAACTGATTCTGGCGGACGAACCTACCGGTAACCTTGATGCCGAGACCGGCAAGGAGATCATGGACCTGCTCTACGCCATCAGTCAAGCCGGTATCACGGTGCTAATGTCCACCCATAACCTGCAATGGCCCGAACAGTACCCGGGCAAGAAATGGCTATTTGAGAATGGCCTTATTAAAGTTGAAAGTTGAGAGTTCTTAGCCCATAAAGGGCACGATTATTTGAGAGATGAGTATTAACGAAGCACAAGATAGTATCATTGAGGAGTTTGAGGCCTTTGATGACTGGATTGATCGGTACGAATTGATCTCCGATTACGGCAAGGCGCTCAAACCCATGCCAGAGGAGGATAAAACGGACCAAAACCTGATTGACGGTTGTCAGTCTAAAGTGTGGTTCACTTGTCGCGTAGAAGATGGCAAGTTGCATTTTACAGGCGCTTCGGATGCCTTGTTGGTCAAAGGAATAGTAGCCATGCTTCTCTTTGTGCTGAATGACCATACGCCCGATGAGATCTTACAAGCGGACCTCTATTTCATCGACCGAATAGGCCTGCGGGAACACTTAAGTCCCACACGCTCAAACGGTTTAGTAGCTATGCTCAAACAGATGAAACTATACGCGCTCGCGTATAAAAGCAAATAACTTCTGCGCGATGCGTTCATCGGACTGCTCGTCACAAACCTCTATAGGCAATGTATAATGCGCCTGCGAATAGAACGGTTCGCGCGCTTCGAGTTGAGGAGTTATAAAAGAAAGTAACTCCTTTTCTGTGCGACCTTGTAAGATAGGACGCTCACTTAAATCAGTCAAACTCAGCCGTTTAGCTAAGTGCTCAGGCTTCCATTTCAAGTAAATACTGGTGCCTAATTCGCGCAAGCACTCCATGTTATCTTCCCAGCAGGGATAACCTCCTCCGGTAGCATAGATGATCTTCTCAAAAGGAATCTGGTCTGCCAAGTCTTCCACCACGTATTTCTCTTTCTTTCGAAACTCTTCAAGGCCAAACTCCCGTATGTACTCCGCCGGCGAATACCCGTGTATTTGCTGAAAAGCCTCATCCAAATCCACAAAATGCCAGCCGAGTTTATCCGCCAACAAACGACCGGCAGTCGTTTTGCCGGAACCCATATAACCCACTAAATAAATAGGAAGTTCCATCAATATTCCCAATTATCGTTATCGGTCCAAGTGATACGACCGGTTGCTTTATCCATCGTAGCCAAAGGAAAAATCGTCTGAATAGGTGGTTCGATGGGGTGGAGAAGTTCCCCTTCCTTATTGTATACGCGCGCGCAAGAGGAACACTGCGGCGCACAGACAGTCAGCACCTCCCAAATAGAGTCGCCTACATACACCTCCAGCGTCGTACTATCAGTCAACGCAAACTGGGTGTAAGCGCCCACTTGTTCTACTATCTTCGGTTCACCCCCTAATTGCGCAAGGGTGGTGATGATAGGAATCGTTATGGAAAGGAAGAAAACTTTCAATTTTCAATTTTCAATTGTCAATATTCAATTCAGCAACGCCACGGCATAGGCAGCTATACCTTCTTCGCGGCCGACAAACCCTAAATGCTCTGTCGTAGTGGCTTTGATGTTGATCTGGGAGGGTTGCACACCCATCACTTCTGCCAGACAAGCCTGCATAGCAGGAATGAACGGGTTCAGTTTAGGCGCCTGCGCGCAGATAGTCAGGTCACAGTTACCCAACTCATACCCCGCTTCGCGAAGCATCGCCATCACACGGCGCAGGAGGATCTTCGAATCAATGCCTTCAAACTCATTGCCCTTCGTATCCGGGAAATGATAGCCGATGTCCCGCATTGCCGCTGCGCCTAATAACGCATCGCACAGCGCGTGGATAGCCACATCAGCATCCGAATGACCCAACAATCCCTTCTCCGACGGCACTTCAATTCCCCCTAACCACAGTTTGCGGTCAGGGGAAAATTGATGCACGTCATATCCAAAGCCAACTCGCATTATTTCCGCTTGTTGTTCACGAGGTCTTTGATGCCGTAGAGGTCAAAGCCGAGGGTGAAACGCATGGTGTTATTGAGCGGGTTAGTAGCTGCAACGCCCACGCAATAAGAGATATCCAAGGTCACAATAGAGAGGTGGAAGCCGGCACCGAAGGTGAAATAGTTACGGTTACCTTTGTAAAAGTTCTCGTAGCTATAACCCACGCGTGCAAAGAACTGGTGGTTGTAGGAGTACTCGATACCTGCACCCCAACGCACCTCTTGGAACTCTTCTTTCGCACCGCCCGGAGCATCTGCGAACGACTGGAACCAACCCTTAGCAGGGTTCAATGCCGAATACGCGTCTTGGCTCATTTGCCAGGTGTTCAAGTTAGTCGGGTCAATAGGTGTACCATCATCGTTCCACAACTCAGGATACATAGCTGTCTGCTTGGTGGTGAAGCGAGACTTGCGACTCGGAACCATCATCTTATTAGCTTCCAAGTTGAAAGTCAGGAAGTTATACTTGTTAATCGGCAACTCATAGCTGACACCGATGTTCATGCTCGTAGGAATAAAGTTACTGGTGATAGAGTCATATGTCATCTTACCACCTAAGTTCTTGAGCGCAAAACCTAAGTTGAAGTGACTGGTACCCATCGGTAACTCAATCGGTTGACGGTAATAGAGCGCAATATCTGCCGCGGCTGTTACTGCCGGGTGCATTTCCGAACCACCACCAATAGAACTGTTATAACCGTTGTTCAGATCCGAGTACAACACGCGGATAGCTACAGACATCGACACGTACTCATGCAGTTTGCGGAAATAACTGAGATCCAACGTCCATTCGTTCGGACGCACGTTCTGCAGCACATTACCGCTTCCATCAGTCAGAGCCACGTCACCCATCGAGAAATACGTAAAGCTGGCACCAATACCGCCACCCAGATCTCCGAAGTTATAGAATCCGGCCAGGTATGCCAAGTCGATATCGCCTACCAAACTACGCAACCAAGGCGTGTAGTTAGCCGTGATACCACCCTTACTGTACATATATGCATACTTGGCAGGGTTCCAATACTGCGCATTAAAATCCGCTTCGGTAGCTACACCTTGGTCACCCAAACCGGCTGCACGAGCGTCAGGAGCAATAGACGCAGACGGCATGGAGGTGATAAGCGGGTTCATCTCATCTTGAATGGGTGTCGTAGCCGTCGTTTGTGCGCGCAAAGCCGTGGCGAACAGGACAACGGCGAGAGAAAAAATTACTTTTTTGTTCATTGTTATGTTAATTATGATTTTGTTACTTACTGAGATTCATTGAGCGATTTGCTTCATAGGCAATTTTCAGATTAACAGACTAATACTTTATTTGGTTACTATTATTTTTCCTGAGGAAGTACTATACTTGCTGGAGGCAGACTTAATCCGTACGCTATACACATACACACCAGCATCCAGTCCCAGCGAAGGCAGAGAAATAGATACTTGGTCGGGGTTGTTCTGCGTGTGGCTCCAAACTAACTGACCGTTGATATTATACAGATAAATATCCGTTTGCAGCAGTTCGTCAGGTTGGTTGTAATCAACAATCAGATTGATCGTACCGGCTGCTTGTACAGGGTTAGGATAAGTAGTCACAGAGTGGATAGCAGGATCCAAACCGGCTTGAACAATGAAGTTCAAGGTCTGCGTCGTACTGTTATTAAGCATATCCCACGCGCGGAAGAGTAAGCTGTGCGATCCGTCGGATAGTTTCTCCATCAGATAGCTCACCTGACCGGCTTGGTAACTGTTGTTCTGCGCAGTGAAATAATTATTGAGCGAATAGGTCTTGTTCGGGTCATCATCGATGATAAGCATCAAGTCATGACCGATACCTGCACCGGCTGTGTTGATTCCATGTTCGTCTGACAGGTCTGCAAAGAACCGCGGAGTCGCATAGGTCTTATCACCATCTTTGAACGACGGCGAATTAAGGTAAATAGTCATCTCCGGACCTATCGTATCTTCTACGAAGATAGAACCCGTTCCGCCTACCACAAAATCCTCAAAGTGTCCAACCGCCTCGGCTACATACCCGACCGAATCGGCCATTCGAGCGTAATAGACGATACGACCGTTACCAAAATTATAACGGATATCTTTGGGCACCATAAAGGTATAATTGAACAAACCATCCTTCACAGGTGCCGAACCGGTGAAGATTGTGTTCGGATAATCTTTATAAGACACGGTCTTCGCCTTATCGGGTTCCGCATCGTTATCGCGGGTAGTGATCGTTTGCATTTTATCATACACCGTGATATCTATCGTCCCGTTGAAACCCTCCACCAACTGCTTGTCTTCATCCACAATCTGTCCCTCTACGTGCTGGACGCTCAGCGCATTGAGCGTGTCCATCTCCGTAGTCGTTTCTACTTGATAATCAGTAGGATAATTGAGACGAATCGCGGGGTCGCCTAACAGTACATACGACATCTTATTGGCGTCCGAGGTCAAACGGTTCTTACCTGCCGCAATGGCTTCGCCGATAGTCATCTCATACCGGCAAGCGTTCTTATGACCAAAGAGCGTGTCGCACACCGCGCGGTTAAGCGTCGTATTACCCGTCGCATACACCGTTCGCGTTGCAGTAAAGGTACCTAATGAACCTCCGTTAGCATTCAGAATGGAAGCCTCGGCTGCGCTACGTTTGCCTGCATCGCATTGACCGAAGTTACAGGTCACAAACAGCCAGAACGCCAAGTTCTTATTCACCATCTTCTCAATGTCACGAAGCGTCAACATCGACTCGTTTGTGATACCGTTAGAACTGGCATGACCCGAATAGTCAAAGAAAAGCACGCCGTTCTTAAGCAAGTTATCCAGTTTATTCTTTGCCAACGGATAACTCTCACCACTCGCGTTCACCTCTTGCGGATAAGCGTCCAAGAAGATCTTGTGTACCACGAAGTTAGGATTCTTGGTGCGCGTTAACTCAGCACTCTTCTCTGCCGTCTCTGTATGGGTGCCGTTGTCACCATCATCGGCAAGGAAAATCAATTGGTTTTTCCATTTGCCCAGTTGCGTACTGTCATTTTGAATATAATTGACCAGTTTATCTACCACTTGTTGCGCTTCGGTGGTCGTACTAACCGGCAAACGACCTACACCAATATCCATTGTACCTTGTGTATCCGTCTCGCCCTCTTTGTCTTCCAAGAAAGCAAAGTAGTCATCCGTCATATACGCACTCACTTCATTAGTGGAGTTCTTCGATTGGTAGGTTAACAAAATACGCGCACCGGAATTAGGCAATAACTTACGGTTGTCAAATGTTCCGTGACCCATCAGCAGTAACCAACGCGGCTTAACATTCGCGCCGTCCGCACGGTCGTACAACATCTTCATCAACCAGCGATAAGCCGTCGCGTCTGGCGTACCCGAAGAAAACTCATTGAAAATCTTCTCTTCCGTAACAATGGCATACGTGATAGATTGTTTCTTCTCATGCGCTTGCGCTAATTGCAGAGCGATATCCTCGTATCCCTCCGGACAAATGATGACATAGTCAATATTTCGTAACTCGTGCAGGTTCTGGTTCTTTACCGTCCCAACCACATGCGCACTGACCCAATGAGAACCGTTCGTATTAACCGCTACATACTCATGGATGGCACTCTCTTGTCTGCCTATCCACCGCAATGTATCATCGTAAAAGGTGGTAGGAATACGTTGAATGGCTGCTTTGTCGGTCACATCCCAAATCTGCGTCTCTGCACTCGCACCCGTCAAATGGAACTGGACAGGAGTGCTGGTCTTGTAATTGGTGGTAGAACGAATCCGCATCCAGTCTCCGTTCATAACCAGCGAACAAGGCGTAATCAACTCAATATAATTGAGCCATCCCAACGCACCGGCTGTGCTGTTTTGCAGCGTCAGTTGCACACTTTGTTGGCTTGCTGCCGTAGCTGTGCTGGAAATGCGGATAGTGCCCGGGATACCAAACGTATAGTGATCCGGAATTTTATTTAACGTCACACTCGCACTGTTAGCGCCGTTGAATTTGCCCATAAAAGTAGAACCGGCATCATTGGACGCATAAGCTGCCACATCCGCTACTATGGCACTCTGGCCACCCTCCACCGCATTAGGCGTGTTAAACGTAAAAGTACGAGTCTGATTAGATTTGAACTGCTCGCCGTAGAAATCACGTCCACCACCTGAAATACCGCTTCGGTCTATCAGGTTAACCGAATCCAACTCATGTACCTGCAGATTCGTATAGGTGTACAAATCGGTCGGAGTACCGGCTACCTCTTCTGCCAACGGCAGAGGCAACACTTCACCCACATCATTCGTCAAGAAATAATATCCATAATCCGAGTACGTGTTGCGCGTATGTACAAAACGAGACTCGCTATCCGAATATTTCCAACTGATATTAGCTTGCACCCAAAACAGCACATATCCATCTCCCACAAACACAGGTACTTGCGGCAGGTCGTCAATCTTCGGCAGCAAGAAACTCTGCTCCAGCATCGCTCCTCCGTAACCGTACACACGCAATGTTTGCGGGTCAAGACCTGCTTGCTCCAATTGACTGAAACTCATTCGACAAACACCGGTGGATGCCACGCGAATCTTTACCCATTTACCCGTGTTCAACACCGACGTCTCGGTGTAACTGTGAATACCTGCCATCATTGGCATCGTCAGCAGGGCAAACCATACTATGTACAACAATCGTTTCATTTAATCTTGCAATATAATTTTTCTTCGCCGTTTATCTCGGCTCGTATGATATCTTCTTTCTGCACGCGTATCGGTGCGCAGCGTTTGTGAATGTAAATCAAATCTCCTTGTCGAATCGTCATCAATCTGCTCGCCTCTGCAATCGCCTCTTCAGGTGTAAGAACAAGATTGTCCATTGTGCATTGTCCATTGTCCATTATCCACTCGCCTATAGCCAGCGAGTAGTCAAACGCCAGCGCTTTCGTCCAAGGCCTTCCGTTAGCTTGTGCCTCGCGCAACACATCCATCGCCACAAAGTCGGCACCCGGAGCCACAGCATCGTAATAACGGTTCGCAAACTTCTGAGCTATCTCTTTTCCCAAACGGCTTACCCGCAAAATCCAGCACTCTGTCACGCTCAACTCATTTGTCCAATCAGGCATAAACAACGGCTTACGGCCATTCAGCAAACAACTATCCCCCTTAAGCACCATTTGTGCCTCGCCGTCGTTATATACAAAGCCGATAATCTTCATCTAAACCAACAAAAAGCGCGCAAAGTTACAAAAAATATTTGACATGTGCAAGTATTTAAGTAAAAAGTTAACTTTTTCTTAAAATCTGACTACTGAAGGCTGACTACTGACGGCTATTTAGCCCGTATAAATAATTGCACCGGTGTGCCCGTAAAATCCCACCACTCGCGCAACTTGTTCTCCAAGAATCGTCTGTACGGCTCTTTCACGTACTGCGGCAAATTGGCAAAGAACACAAACGTCGGAATCTGTGTATTCGGCAATTGCGTGCAGTATTTAATCTTAATATACTTGCCCTTCCAAGCGGGTGGGGGATAGTTCTCTATCAGCGGTAGGAACTTCTCATTCAGCTGTGCTGTCGGCACTTTCTTGTATTTGTTCTCATACACGTGCAAAGCCGTCTCTACCACTTTGAAAATACGTTGTTTGGTCACCGCACTGGTGAAAATAATCGGAAAATCAGTAAACGGCGCAATCCGCTCACGAATGGCATTTTCGTACGCCTTAATGTCCTGATTCGTCTTACTCTCTACCAAATCCCATTTATTGATACACACCACCAGACCCTTCTTGTTCTTCTGAATGAGCGAGTAGATATTTAGATCCTGTGCTTCGATGCCTCGCGTAGCGTCGATCATCAGAATACACACATCCGAGTTCTCTATCGCACGAATACTCCGAACAACCGAGTAATACTCTTGATCTTCCGTCACTTTCGCTTTCTTACGAATACCGGCTGTGTCAACGAGGTAAAAATCCTTGCCGAACTTGTTATACCGCTTATAAATACTATCCCGCGTAGTACCGGGAATATCCGTCACGATCGTACGCTCTTCGCCGATAAAAGCATTCAGAAGACTTGACTTCCCGGCATTCGGACGACCTACAATGGCAAATCGTGGCAAATCTTCCAACTCCTCATCACTGTTATCTTCCTTGCGGAAACGGCTCACCACTTCGTCCAACAAATCGCCGGTGCCCAAACCGTTCTCTGCACTCACGATAAACGGTTCACCAAGGCCTAATTTATAAAACTCTGCCGCTCCGTATTGGTTCTCAAACGTATCTACTTTGTTCACCGCCAAAATAGTGGGTTTCTTGGCTTGTCGCAGTAAATGCGCCACTTCCGTGTCAAATTCCGTCACGCCTTGGTTCACATCCACCACCAGCAACACTACATCTGCTTCTCGTATCGCCAAATCCACCTGACGGTTGATCTCGCTCTCGAACGTGTCATCGCTGTTTACCACCCATCCTCCGGTGTCTATCACAGAAAACTCTCTGCCACACCATTCGGCCTTGCCGTACTGACGATCGCGCGTCGTGCCGGCTGTGTTCATCACTATCGCTCGACGAGTACCCGTCAAACGGTTAAAAAGGGTCGATTTCCCAACATTGGGACGTCCCACTATCGCTACAATATTTGCCATAGTTGTCGAATAAATCTTTAGTTATTCTTTAGTTATTCGCGGTATCTTCAAGGTATCTGCTTATTACCTACAGCCACTACCGCAACCACCTCCGCAATCGCTTCCGCAGTCTCCGCAGGATTTGCCTTCCTGACCGCAACCTCCGCAGCCGCCACATCCGTGACGAGGATGACGAATAGCTTCTAACTCTCCTTTCGTCACGTCGCGGATTTCCAAAATAGTACCTTTGAAATGCAAATCTTCTCCGGCGTACGGATGATTCAAATCAATCGTCACTTTATCTTCGGTAATCTCACACACTTGCGCTTTGACGATCTGTCCGTCGGTCGTGTTCATCGGCACAATCGCACCTTCATATACGCGCTCCGTGTCAAACTCTCCATCCCCGTTGAAGAACATTTTCTTTGGCAACTCCATCAGACCTTCCTGAAGATATTCACCATACGCGTCTGCTGCTTTCAGTACGAAATCGAACGTCTCGCCCTCTTCCTTTCCTTCCATCGCAGCCTCAAACGCCGGTAACATCATTCCTTCACCCTGACACCATACTAACGGAGCCTCTGCCGTCATTTTTTCCATTAACTCTTCTTGGCCATCTTCGCCGTTGATATACAACTCATACGTGATCTTTACTACTTTTTGATTCTCAATTTTCATATCTCTAAATATTTAAATGTCTCAATAAATGACCAAATGGTAAATGACCAAATGGTAAATACCAGTTACCACCAGTTCACACGTGAATTAGTGCTTTCGTTACTGTTCTTATCGTATTTCAAATCGCTCAAAATAGATGCGTTCACGCCTATGTGAAAGGTGTAACTCTTATAGATACCGATGGGGTTGATGCTCGCGCTCATGTTCCAGCAGTGCAAATCTCGACTGATATTAAAGACGCAACTCGTCACACGCATATAATTGAAGTCATAACTCATCGAAGCACTCACTTTCCAACCCTTACCCAAACCGATGTTTCCACTCAGACTCAAGTTATTGGTAAAACCCATCTTTGGGTAAATGAACTCTTTTTCAGCACCTTTGTACATCTCTGTCTTGTACACATAGCCTCCCACTTGAGAATAAGCCAAAGAGTAGTTGAGCGAGATACTCCACGGAAACTCTGTCTTGACATAACCATCATCCACCGTAGCCTCTTTGCCTTTCTTGCCACTATTCAGTTTGGCGTTCTTATCCGTGCCGTCTGCGTTCTTTTCAATGGCGCTCAAATCAGGCTCACCGTCGTTACTCTCACCCGAAGGAGGAGAAGACGCTGACGAATCTTTCTTGCCTTGACGCTTCTCAATGGCCTCTTTCCATTTCTTAATCGTCTGATTCGAAATGGTATAACTGAAACTCCATCTCAAACCCGTCCACATCGGGAACTTACCATAGTGCCAATACTGTTGATTCGTACGACGAGGATTACCCGATGCGTCACGTTGGTACATATACGGATCCAGCGAAGTGGAAATATTCAGGCTGTAGTTATTCAACTTCGGGAACTTCAATCGCAGGTTAACGCTGAAATTGCTAAAATTCATCGAGTCTGCGGCAAAGTTATAACCACCGTTAATACTCAGATTATCAATCAAACTAATCACTTTGTAAGGATTCTTACCGGTTGTATCGTCCTTATTAACCACTTTCACTTCCAAGTTATTATCCACGCCGAAACTCAAAGTAGCCGATGTTCCCCTTGGTGCATTGCCGTATATACCGTTCGAAAAACGCGAATAGACTTGAAGCTGAAAAACCGGATTGCCTTCTTCATCCACTTTCTGCGTTTTGCGACCGGTAATCGAATCTGTCCCATCATAAACAGGCTGATCATAACTGCCGTAATAACCCCATCCGCTGGTACCAAAATCCGGATGATAACTCATGCTAAGGTGAGGAGTTACCACGTGACGGAACTTCTCCACTTTGCTGTTAGGGAACAACCGCTTCAGAGGGGTGTAGAATCCGTATAACTTAGTGCTCAAACTAATACCGGTATTAAAATCAAACACATTGTAAAAACCGGTTGTCGTATCCATTTGTAATTGTTGCTGCTGTTCGTCCCAACTACGGTCTATGCGCTGGAAATACATCCTGTCCGTCATCGTAATACTAGGGGTCACGCTCAAGTACTTGAACAACATAAAACTGGCGTTAATAGGCAAATTATGCCGAATACCCGTTTGCCAGTCACGCAAGAAATTAGACTTCAGAAAGTTCTTTTCCTTGATGTTGCTTACTGCGATACGACCATTCAGCGTATAACTCATCTTAATCTTCTCATACCATTTATCTTTACCCGTACGCACTTTGCCTTTGTTCTTCAACGCCGTCTCTCGCGCCAACTTAAACGGATAAATACTACTCATACTCACCGCTAACTCCGGTGCCGTAAGAGAGATCGTTGAGTCCTTCGTCCGTTGCGTCAAACTGGCACTCATACTCAAACTAAACGGACTGTCCGGAAAACGCTGTGTATAACTGATCGAACTGCTTTTGGTATTCTCTGCCAGCAAGTTAGCGTTGTAATAACTGTTAATATTACTGCGGTTATAACCACTCGTTGCAAAATTGACACTGGCAGAGAAAGTGTTGTAGGGATTGAACTTCGAATCCTGACTATGTGTCCAAGTCACACTGAAGTTCTTGTTCACTCCGTAATCCGGCAAACCTTTCTCGCTCGTCACATCGTTGCGGTAACTGATATTCAAATTACCCGAGAAATGGTATCGCCATACATATTTGGTGGCAGCCGAGATGGCCCATGTTCCGCGTGAATAGATATCGCCCTTCACCTCCAAGTCCAGATAATCGCAAATAGCGAAGTAATAACCTAATCCCTGCAAGTACAATCCGCGCGTATAATCGTCACCGAAGTTAGGCATAATCAAACCGCTCGAGTATTTGTTGGTAAAGGGGAAGAAACCAAACGGTATCGCTAAGGGTAAAGGCACATCGCCCACCACCATATAGGCCGGACCGGTGGCTATATACTCTCCCGGCTTCACTTTCGCTTTGGTCATCTTCAGGTAGAAATGCGGATGATCATGGTTGTCGCAAGTTGTATACTGTCCTCCGGCCATCATCATCACATCCCCTTCTGCTTTCTTCGTCCGGTCAGCCAACACATATCCTTCGCCTTGTTGCGTTACCACGCGACGGATATAACCTTTCTGAGTCTTGATATTATAAGTAATCTCATTCGTCTCATAACTGTCTTGCTGATCTTTGAAAACCGGCTTACCTTTCCACTCCTCATTGATGCTGTCATACACGCCCCGCGCATAAATCTGACTGCTGTCTATATTCATCCTAATATACTCGCTGGTCAAATCCATCGTCTCGTATTTCAAATCGCCGTTTCCATGCAGATACGCCGTTCCGTTACCCATCATAATCATAGAGTCGCTTGCTTGATACCGAACCGGTCCGGCCAGATTACTCTTCGTTGGCACATTAGGTCGCTCACGCCGCGTCGTATCCGTAGCTGTCGTATCATTCCGATTCGTATTCGTATTGCCACTCAACCTCGATGACTCTTGTTCCGAAGTACTCGTCCGTGAAGTCGTCGAACTCGCTTGTGTACGCGCAGGAGTCATCCCCTCGCCTGTAGAGGCAAGCTTCATCTGCGCCTGAACACTCATCAAGGACGACAGTGTCAGCAAAAGCCATAAACAATATGTGCGTACGCGTATGTGCACAATACACCAAAATAATTCGGGCGCAAAATTACAAAAAATATTTGGAATATACAAGTTTTTTGTCGTAAAATGTTGCCTATAACAAAAAAAAAGCGCTCAAAAGGGCGCTTTTTTTTCAATTATACACACTATTTTATAGTGTTTTGGCTACTTCTATCTCTTCGAAGGACTCTAAGATATCGCCTTCTTTCAAATCGTCATATGCTTTCAGACTCAATCCGCATTCAGTATTCACGCCGGCCTCTTTGATATCATCTTTGACATGCTTCAGCGACGCCAACTCTGCCGTCTTAATCACAATACCGTCACGGATCACGCGAACCTTATTACCGCGCTTGATCTTACCCTCACGCACAATACAACCGGCAATCGTACCCACCTTCGAGATATGGAAGGTTTGCAGCACTTCCAGCGTAGCTGTCACTTCTTCCTTCACATCCGGCGATAACATACCTTCCATCGCAGCCTTCAACTCGTTGATAGCGTCGTAGATGATGGAGTAGATACGAATATCCACTTCCTCGCTCTCTGCCATCTTACGCGCAGTGCCGGTAGGACGCACATTGAAGCCAACAATCATCGCATCAGAAGCGGCCGCTAACATCACATCGCTGTCACTGATAGCACCTACTGCACCATGGATCACGTTCACTTGAATATTCTCCGTCGAAAGCTTGATCAAACTGTCCTTGATAGCCTCTACCGAACCGTCCACATCCGCCTTTACAATCACATTCAGCTCCTTGAAATCGCCAATGGCCATACGACGGCCAATTTCCTCTAAACCAATGTGTTTCTTGGTGCGAATAGATTGTTCGCGTTGTAACTGTTCCCTCTTCGTAGCGATATCGCGTGCCTCTTGTTCAGTCGGCAGCACGTTGAACTCATCACCGGCTTGAGGTGCACCGTTAAGACCCAAAATAGAGCACGGTTCACCCGGGTGCACTTCGGTAATCTTCTGTCCACGTTCATTGAACATCGCTTTGATACGACCATGGAAAGTGCCGGCAAGTACAATATCGCCCATATGCAATGTTCCGTCTTGAACGAGTAGGGTAGCCACATAGCCACGACCCTTATCCAACGACGACTCAATGATAGAACCTTTCGCGCGACGTTTAGGATTAGCCTTTAACTCCAGCATCTCAGCCTCCAGAAGCACTTTTTCCAGCAACTCATACACACCGTCACCTTTCTTGGCACTGATCTCCTGACACTGGTACTTACCGCCCCAGTCCTCTACAAGGATATTCATGTTACTCAGTTGCTCACGAATCTTATCAGGGTTAGCACCGGGCTTATCCACTTTGTTTATCGCAAAAATCATCGGCACACCGGCTGCCTGCGCGTGGTTGATAGCCTCAATTGTCTGAGGCATGACAGCATCGTCGGCTGCGATGATAATAATCGCAATATCCGTCACTTTAGCACCACGAGCACGCATCGCAGTAAATGCCGCGTGACCCGGAGTATCCAAGAAGGTTATATGCTGGCCGTTCTTCAACTTAACGTTGTATGCACCGATATGTTGTGTAATACCACCGGCCTCACCGGCAATCACATTGGCGTTACGGATATGGTCCAAGAGTGACGTTTTACCGTGGTCCACGTGACCCATCACCGTCACAACAGGACAGCGCGATTCGATATCCTCATCGTTAATCACCTCATCCGCGTTAATCTCTTCCGTCACATGAGCGGATACATACTCCGTCTGGAACCCAAACTCTTCAGCCACGAGGTTAATCGTCTCCGCATCCAGACGTTGGTTGATAGAGACAAACAGACCCAAACTCATACAAGTACCAATGATCTTATTCACCGGCACATTCATCATATTAGCCAAGTCGTTCGCCGTCACAAACTCCGTCAGTTTCAGGATCTTAGACTGCTCCTGAGCCTCCATCACCTCCAACTCATGTTTCTCGCGCTCTTGCTCACGACGTTCACGTTTATACTTAGCCGTATTGCTCTTACCTTTCGGCTGCTGCAAACGCGTCAGCGTCTCTTTCAAGGCGCGTTCTACCTCCTCTTGAGTAGCCTCTCGAGGTTGGTTCTTCTTGTTTTTCTTACCCGCTTGATTACGTTTATCGTTCGGATCCACTTTGGCACCTTTGATACGCTCACGCTTACGACGTTCGGCAGCAGCAGCTTGTTGTTGGGCTTGCTGAGCCGCTTGACGCTCCTCACGCTCTTTGCGTTTCTGCTCTTTGGTCTTCTTAGCCGGACGAGTAGAGGTATCAATAGAGTCCAAATCAATCTTGCCTACCACCTTAGGCGTAGTAGGGGCTTTGGGCTTACTCAAACTGAAGATCTCTGGCTTCTTGGGAGCAACCGGTTTCTCTGCTTGTTGCTCTTTCTGACGAGCCGCTTCTGCTGCTTTGGCTGCAGCCTCTTCTGCGGCAGCACGTTCGGCCGCTTCCTTGGCTAAACGAGCCTCTTCTTCAGCGCGCGCTTTCGCCTCCGCTTCCAGTCGAGCCTCTTCGGCCGCTCTACGAGCCTCCTCTTCTGCTGCCTTTGCTCGAGCTACCTCTTCAGCGGCCGCTTTAGCCGCTTCTTCCTTTGCTTGACGAGCTGCCGCTTGACGATCAGCCTCAATCTTAGTGGCCATGTCCTTGTTGAATTCCTTGGCTAACTGAAGATATAAATCATCGTCAATACGAACGTTCGGATCGGACTCTATCGTGTAGCCATGCTTCTCACACCAGGAAGTGAGAGTAGCCATGCCGATATTCAGTTCTTTACACGCTTTAATTAACTTTATTGCCATAAAACTATTTACGATTTTGTCATTTACTATTTGGTCATTTATTATTTTTCATTGAATCATTCTGTTAACTATGCTGCAAATGGCTAAATTGCCAAATGGTACCTAAATGGTACATGGTAAATGACCCAATGGTAAATCAGAGCGATTTCATCGCATCAGTCGTTTTCAAATTCTGCTTCCAAGATACGGAAGACATCGTCAATCGTCTCTTCCTCCAAGTCGGTTTGCTTAAGCAACTCCTCTTTCGGAGTACCTAACACATCTTTCGCGGTGTCCAAACCGATGGATTTGAGCGTGTCGATAACCCACTGGTCGATCTCGTCATTGAACTCGTCCAGGTAAATATCATCCATATCTTGCTCGTTAATCTCGCGGTAAACATCAATCTGATAATCAGTCAACATGTTCGCCAACTTGATGTTGAAACCTCCCTTACCGATAGCCAGACTAACCTCATCCGGTTGCAGATAAACCTTAGCGTGACGGTTCTCCTCGTCAATCTCCATACTCGAGATCTTAGCCGGTGCTAACGCACGTTGGATATACAAGTTGATATTCGAGGTATAGTTGATTACGTCAATGTTCTCATTGCGCAACTCGCGAACGATTCCGTGTATACGTGCACCCTTCACACCAACGCAAGCGCCTACCGGATCAATACGGTCGTCAAACGACTCCACAGCCACTTTCGCACGCTCACCGGGGATACGAGCAATCTTCTTAATCGCTATCAAACCCTCTTTTACTTCAGGAACCTCTTGCTCGAACAAACGTTGCAGGAACAACGGACTCGTACGGCTCAGCACAATCTTCGGATTTTGATTCTTGTTATCCACTTGTACCACTACCGCACGAACCATTTCACCTTTGCGGTAGAAATCGGTAGGAATCTGATTCTGTTTCGGCAAATACAACTCATTGCCTTCCTCGTCCAGCAGCAACATCTCTTTTTTCCAAACCTGATACAACTCGCCTGTCACTATCTGACCGATCATGTCAGCGTATTTGAGGTACAAGTTCTCCTTCTGCAACTCCAAGATCTTCGATGCCAAGGTCTGACGAAGGTTCAGAATCATACGACGACCAAACGAAGCCATCTCCACTTTGTCGGTCACTTCTTCGCCTACCTCTGCCTCGTCGTCCAGCAAACGTGCATCGCTCAGCGCAATCTGCGTCTCCGGATTTGCCACATCGTCATCTTCCATCACCAGACGATTGCGATAAATCTCCAAATCGCCCTTATCAGGGTTCACAATCACGTCGTAGTTAGCCGCGGTGCCATACATTTTGGTAATCACACTGCGGAATGAATCTTGAAGCACATTGATCAGCGTCTGTTTGTCAATGCGCTTGAAATCTTTAAATTCTGAAAAAATGTCAATTAAATTGATTGACTCTTGATTTTTTGCCATTTGATATAGTATATTTTTAAAATTATCTTTCTAATTTCGTCTAAATAATTGTTTTTTATGTTTTTCAATAAATTCTAAAACTTGAGATCATACTTCACATACTTCGGCTCATCATACCGCCATGTATATGTTACAATCTGTTTTATCGGACGCTTGGAGACTTTCTCCCCTCCTTTTAGGGAGGGGGTGGGGGTAGGCTTTACCTTCTCCAGTACATCCACTGAAAAAGTTTCCTCATCTACACTTACTAATAATCCTTTGTACTTTGTACTTTGTCCCGTTGTACATACCATCACTTCCACATCGTGCCCAAGGTTCTTCTGGTATTGCATTTTCGTCTTAAATGGCTCCGTCAAACTGTACGAACCTACCTCCAACGAATAGTCTAATTCAGTCTGTACTCCGTACGCTGTGTTCTGTACTCCTTCCAATTTCTCCACAAGAAACCGGTTCAACTCCGCACAGAAATCCACATCCACACCGGCCAGACGGTCCACTTCAACTAAAATATCGTTTTGCGGCGATACCTTCAGCGTCACCAACTCATATTCCGTCCCACGCAGGTACTCCTCAAGCCATGTTTCTAAAAGCTTTGTATCCATTAACTACTTGATTTATCAAAAAAATGTTTTTTATGTTTATTGCTTTTGAAGGCTTTTACCTGTTAAGGTGTGGAATTTAGTAGTAAAAACTATCTAAAAGTGTACTTTTAAGGAGTTTTTGGTAGTAAATTACACATAGAGCGAAGCTCAAAAGCATTCAAAAGGGTTTATCTAGGTTTTTGTACAATTTTTAGTGGACACTACTGATATTATTTTTAACAAAGTGAGAAGGCTTGCTCAGCCCTCTCACTCAATCACGCTGCAAAAGTACTACTTTTTTTTGACATATGCAAGAATTTTGTACTTTTTTTTTCAAAAACCTGCATTTTTTTGCGTTTATTCGGTTGTCGGACGCAATGCCGAACGGTGATATGCCTTCAATCCTTCTATAGGATCTTGCAAAACGACACCTACTTGCAATCCTTCATCCCGCATCGCTTCTTCCAAGATAGGACGGTAATAATACGCAATCGAACCCACAAAAGAGAAAGTAGAAACCTTGTATTGAACAAGATTTCTGCGGATGAACTCCACAAAGTGCGCATGCACCAGCGCGTGTATACGCGCGTCTTTTATATGGTTCGCGCAAAAACGACTCAACCCTGCCAAATAACGATTCGCAAACGGTTGACGGTACACATGCTCTATAATATCTGCCATCGAAGTACCCATCTCCTCAAAGAAAAGTTCCTTCAAATCCTCATTCGACTCTTGACTCCCCTCTTCTTGTAATTCAGTCTGTACTCCGTACTCTGTATTCTGTACTCCCAACTGACCTTTCAGCAAATCGCCAACCAGCCGTTTACCCAAAGTAGCACCTGAACCTTCATCGCCCAGAATATACCCCAACGAAGGTACACTCCATGCAATCGTCTCGCCGTTATACCAACAGCTTCCGCTTCCTGTCCCCAATATACATGCCACGCCTTCCTTGTCTCCCAGCAAACCCCGTGCTGCACCCAGCATATCCGACTCAACCGTCACTTCCGCTTTCTTGAAAACAGACTCCAACGCTTCCTTCACCAAGCCTTTCTTCTCAGGAGTACAACCGGCTCCGTAGAAGAACACATGCGTCACCGTTCCTGCCCACAATAGTTTTCCTATCTGAGGCAACAGTTGATTAGAAATCGTCTCGCAGATAGTCTCGTACGGTTGCAACACAGGGTTGATACCCTCTGTCCGAACATCCGTCTGCTGTCCACTTGCCGTCAGCAAACACCAATGCACCTTCGTACTCCCGCTATCCGCAATCAGAATCATAAATGACAAATCACCAATCACCAATCACCAATTACCTATTACCCATTACCAATTATTTCGCGATCACCAAATAGTAATTCTTCTTGCCTTTTTGGAACAGCAAGTACTTGCCATTCAGCAGATTAGCATCGGTCAACGGAGTCTGCGGGTCGGTCAGTTTCTCCTTGTTCAAACTAAACCCGTTCGCCTGAATCATCTTACGTGCCTCGCCCTTACTCGGGAAAATAGCCGTCTTCTCGGCCAGCAAGTCCAACGGACCGATACCGGCTTTCAATTCCTCCAGACTGATCTCGTACCGCTCTACGCCTTCAAAAACCTGTAAGAATGTCTCTTCGTCCAGTCCCCGCAAAGCATCCGCAGTAGCGTTTCCAAACAAGATATTACTTGCCTCTACAGCCTTGTTATAATCCTCCTCACTGTGAACCATAATCGTCACTTCTTTCGCCAAACGTTTCTGCAGCACACGTAAGTGTGGAGCTTGATCATGCTCCGCAATCAACGCCTCTATCTCCTCTTTCGTCAGACTCGTGAAAATCTTAATATAACGCTTTGCATCATCGTCGCTCACATTCATCCAGAATTGGAAGAACTTATACGGACTTGTGTATTTCTTGCTCAACCAAACGTTACCGCTTTCGGTCTTGCCGAACTTACCTCCATCCGCTTTCGTAATCAACGGGCAAGTCAACGCAAAAGCCTCATTGCCGGTAATCTTCTTAATCAACTCCGTTCCTGTCGTTATATTGCCCCATTGGTCCGAACCGCCCATCTGTAACTTACAGTTCTTGTGCTCGTTAAGATAAACGAAATCATAGCCTTGCAGCAACTGATACGTAAACTCCGTAAACGACATGCCCTGACTGAACTCCCCGTTAAAACGTTTCTTCACGCTGTCCTTTGCCATCATATAATTGACGGTAATCAGCTTACCGATATTACGCGCAAAATCAAGGAACGTGTAGTCCTTCATCCAGTCGTAGTTATTCACCAATTCAGCGGCATTGGGCTCGTTACTGTTAAAGTCCAAGAAGTGCTCCAATTGTTCGCGAATGCACTGTACATTGTGGCGAAGCGTCTCTTCGGTAAGCAAATTCCGCTCGGCACTCTTACCGCTCGGGTCTCCGATCATACCCGTCGCACCGCCTAATAGCGCTATCGGTTTATGGCCGCAAGCCTGCAAGTGACGCAGCATCATAATACCGCACAAGTGACCGATATGAAGACTGTCTGCTGTCGGATCAATTCCCACATAAGCTGTGGTTACTTCTTTATTCAACTGTTCTTCTGTCCCGGGCATGATATCCTGCAACATGCCTCTCCATCGTAATTCTTCTACAAAATTCTTACTCATCGAACTACTCTCAATTATCAATTTTCAATTATCAATTATCAAGATTTGACTTTGTCAAATAATCGTGCCCATTAGGGCTAAGAATCCTCAATTATCCAAATCGGCTGCAAAATTACTACAAAATTTTGGAATAAACAAAGATTTAGCCCACAAAATGCAATTTTATTGCAATTTTCTGCATTTTCTCCCTTTCCCTTTTAACTGCATACTAGCACTCCATCCGCTACTAAGAACCAAAAGTTCCCATAAAAGACAAAAAAATACTTTTTTTCTTGCATATGTCACAAAAAAGTTGTATCTTTGCCCCGCGTTTTATGGTGCATAAATAGTAAACAAATGAAACATATTGCTTTAATCACAGGTGTTACCGGACAAGACGGTTCGTATTTGTCCGAATTATTGTTAGCGAAAGGGTATTCTGTTCATGGACTTATTCGCCGCAGTTCAGTCGATTATCGGGAACGAATTGCACATTTGGAAGGACTGCCGCATTTCCATCTGCACTATGCCGACATGAGCGATTCGATGTCTTTAGTGAAGTTGGTGGGACAAGTGCAACCCACCGAAATCTACAACTTAGCGGCGCAAAGTCATGTGCAAGTCTCCTTTGATGCGCCGGAGTTTACAGCCGACGTAGATGCGGTAGGTGTCTTGCGTATCTTAGAGGCTGTCCGAACGAACCACTTGGAGAAAACATGCCGCATTTATCAAGCGTCAACCAGTGAGTTATATGGCAAAGTAGAAGCTGTGCCGCAGAGCGAAACAACGCCTTTCCATCCCTATAGTCCTTATGCCGTGGCGAAATTGTACGGTTATTGGATTATAAAGGAGTATCGCGAGGCGTACGATATGTTCTGTTGCTCCGGTATTCTCTTCAACCACGAGTCAGAACGTCGCGGAGAGACCTTCGTAACGCGCGAAATAACCCTGGCAGCTGCGCGGATAGCGCAAGGCAAACAGGATTGTCTCTATCTTGGTAACTTGGATTCTAAACGAGACTGGGGATATGCAAAGGATTACGTGGAATGTATGTGGCTGATTTTGCAACACGACACACCCGAAGACTTTGTTATTGCTACCGGTGTTCAGCATACCGTCCGCGAGTTCGCTACCTTGGCGTTTCACCATGCGGGGATTGAACTGCGATGGGAAGGAAAAGGCATTGACGAAAAAGGTATTGATACCAAGACCGGAAAAATCGTCGTCGCTGTTAGCCCGGATTTCTATCGCCCCACAGATGTGGTGAATTTATTAGGCGATCCCACGAAAGCACAACGTGAGTTGGGCTGGAATCCGCAACGAACCTCCTTTGAACAATTGGTTAAACTGATGGTGGAGCACGATATGAATAAGATCATGCATGAGCGTATCAGCGAACTGTCCAAAGAGCGAAAAATGAATTTGGCTGAGTATCTCGAGAAAGGAATCGTTAAATAATGGAAAAGCATTCAAAAATATATGTTGCCGGCCATCGAGGCATGGTGGGGTCTGCAATTGTAAGAGAGCTGCAGCGGCAAGGCTACACCAATATTATTACGCGCACCCATAAAGAGTTAGACCTATGCCGGCAAGAAGCCGTAGAAGCGTTTTTTGCCACAGAGAAACCCGAATATGTCTTTTTGGCAGCAGCCAAAGTGGGAGGAATAGTAGCCAACCAAAACGCGTTAGCGGATTTTATGTATGATAACATGATTCTGGAGATGAATGTGATCCATGCGGCGTGGAAGAATGGCTGTAAGAAACTCGAGTTCCTCGGTTCCAGTTGCATCTACCCGCGTATGGCACCTCAACCGATGAAAGAATCTTGTCTGTTGACAGGCGAATTGGAAAAAACCAACGAAGCCTATGCCTTGGCTAAAATCAGCGGACTCAAGTACTGTGAATTTCTCAATCGTCAGTACGGCACAGACTATATTTCCGTCATGCCCACGAACTTGTATGGTCCCAACGATAATTACCATCCCGAGCATAGTCATGTCTTACCGGCACTTATCCGTCGTTTCCACGAAGCCAAAGTGGCTGGAGCTGCCTCTATAACCTGTTGGGGAACAGGCTCTCCGTTGCGGGAGTTCCTTTATGTGGATGATTTGGCGAACTTGTGTGTCTTTCTCATGAATAATTATTCCGGAAATGAAACCGTCAATGCCGGCACTGGTAAAGAATTGACCATCAAAGCGTTGGCAGAACTGGTAGCCAAAGTGGTAGGCTATACCGGACGAATTGAATGGGACACAACCCGTCCGGATGGCACACCTCGCAAACTATTGGATGTCAGCAAAGCTACTTCACTCGGTTGGACCTACCAAACCGAACTGGAAGATGGTATCCGCCTCGCCTACCAAGATTTCCTTGAAAATCCTTTCCGTGCAGAGAGATAATATGGCGACTGCAATAGAATTTGAACATGTTAGTAAACAGTATAGATTGGGTTTAGTATCCACCAAAACCCTTTCGCATGACATCCGTCGCTTCTGGATCACAAATGTGCTCCATAAAGAGGATCCTTACCTGAAAATTGGAGAAACGAATGATCGTTCTGTTCGCGGAAACTCCGAATATGTATGGGCCCTGCGAAAGGCTGCCTAAGAAAAGTAAGATGAAAGACGTTCCTCTCAAAAGGTAAGAAGAAAGACCAAAAGAAAGCGATAAAATTAACTAAAACTTGTTTAAGTCGAAAAAAAGTAGTAACTTTGTGCCCAATTGGGAAAGCCAATAAAACATCACTCAGGCCAAAGGATGGTTACAAATTGTACCCCCCCCCTTTGAAGAAAACCCAAATTACTGAAAATATGCCAAACGAATCACTCATAAAACTGTTTGAAGGAAAGCAAGTCCGTGTCCTATGGAATGAGGAAGAGGAGAAGTATTATTTCTCTGTTGTGGATGTTATTGAGGTTTTGACTGATAGTCCACGTCCTCGTAAGTATTGGAACGCTCTTAAATCCAAGCTGAAAGCGGAGGGAAATGAGTCGTCCCAAAATTTGGGACAACTGAAATTACCAGCTGCTGATGGTAAGAAATATTTAACGGATGTAGCTGATTTACAGCAGCTATTGCGTATAATTCAAACCATACCATCACCCAAGGCAGAACCACTTAAGCGTTGGCTCGCAGAGGTGGGTGCGCAGCGCATTGACCAGATGATTGATCCGGAGCAGACATTCCAAATGGCAGTGGAAGACTATCGTCGACAAGGTTATTCGGACAAGTGGATCAACGAGCGGATGCGCTCCATCGAGATGCGCAAAGAGTTGACGGACGAATGGCAACGCAGCGGCATCACGGAGCATCGGGACTTTGCCATCCTGACCAATGTGCTGACGCAAGCATGGAGCGGCATGACAACCGGTCAATACAAGAAATACAAAGGATTGACGAAGGAGAACTTGCGCGACAATATGACTAACATCGAGTTGGCGCTGAATACGCTTGCAGAAGTTGCAACAACCGAGTACTCACGTCAGACGAACCCTATGACGATGGAGGAGAGCAAACGTGTGGCGCGTGAAGGTGGAAGCGTGGCTCGTGAGGCGCGTGAAACAATGGAGAAACGGCTGGGGCGTTCAGTTGTGTCGAAAGAACGTGCATCCGACTACATCATCCCAGAGAGCCAGAAACCGAAGGTAGAAGAGCTGCCGTTTGAGGAAATAAAAGATAACGAAGATGGAAACCAATAACGAACATATCAGTCCTCGGTTCCCCAATGGGGTCCCAAGCGTAAACCGAATGTAATGTTTGCGAAGCCACAAAATATATGCAAGAAAAAACAGTAATACATATGGTTCCGGA
>JAFSWF010000057.1 GCA_017444615.1 Paludibacteraceae bacterium
TAGTAGTAGTAGTAGTAGTAGTAGCGATGAGTTCGTCGATTTGTTTGCTGATATCATCGTAGTCAAACTCGCGAACACGCGCAATCATGATCTTCTCGTTGGAGGTAGGGAGCGTAGTCTCTTTCTGGTTGAGCAATTCCTCATACAGTTTTTCTCCCGGTCGGAGCCCCGTAAACACGATATCAATATCCTTGTCTGGCGTGTAGCCTGCCAGACGAATCATATTGCGAGCCAAATCGAGGATCTTGACGGGTTTGCCCATGTCAAAGACGAAGATTTCACCACCATTGCCCAACGTGCTGGCTTCCATCACCAGCGTACATGCTTCCGGAATTGTCATAAAATAGCGAATGATATTGGGGTGGGTGACGGTGACAGGTCCTCCCTCAGCAATCTGTTTGCGGAAATACGGAATGACGGAGCCGTTGCTGCCCAGTACATTGCCAAAGCGGGTGGTGATGAACTTAGTACAATTGGGGTTGGTTTTTTGCAGTTTCTTAAAGAGCGACTGCACGTAGATCTCTGCGATGCGTTTGCTGGTGCCCATGATGTTGGTCGGGTTAACCGCTTTGTCCGTGGAAATCATCACAAATCGTTCTACGCCGTATTTGACAGCCATGTCTGCCATGTTCTTTGTGCCTAATACATTCGCTTGAATTGCTTCGGAAGGGAAGTCCTCCATAAGCGGCACGTGCTTGTAGGCTGCGGCGTGATAGACCACATCGGGACGCATGTCTTTGAAAATCTGCTCCATGCGTGCTCTGCTGCGCACATCTGCAATAATCGGTATAAACCGTGCGTCAGGGAAACTGCGATGCAACTCCAATGTCAGGTCGTGCAATGGCGACTCAGCCATCTCCAGCAGAATAGTGACTTGCGGTTCGTATTTCTGCACTTGTCGCACCAGTTCGCTACCGATACTACCTGCCGCTCCGCTGACGAGTACAACGCGTCCTTTGAGCACTTGTCGTACGTTTTCTGTGTCCACCTCAATCTTCGGTCGCTCGAGCAAGTCCTCAATGCGGATGGCTTCGATGCGTCCGATACGTTGCGCGTCAATCTCATCGGTGTTGTCCATCTGGGTGAAGAACGGTGTGGTGAGGATGTGGATATTATGATTGATGAAGATATGCAGGTCCTTGGAGGGGTTGATCTCCTGCATCTTCAGCGGGGATACGATGACATGCTTGATGCCGCGACGTTTCATCCACTCGAAAAGTTTTTCGTCAAGTGTACGAACCGGTAAACCTACCAACTGGTAGTTGGTCGTCCGTTTGGCATCAGAGATGAAACCCACCGGATGGTAGGGCGAATTGCCGGCAGAGCGAAGCATCTTAGCGATTGCTACACCGGCATCCTTGGTACCATAAATGAGTACTTTGGGACTACCGATGGTATGGTTGAGGAAATACTCGTTGAAAGTCTTGACGGTTACGCGCAGGATGAACTGGAGCACGAACGCCAGCGGGGCGTAGGTGAATAATACCGTGTTGGGGACAGGGTGATGTCCTGTCGTTTGCTCGCAGATGAGGTTCACTATCATTAGAAGTGCACCTGTGCTAGCGCTTGCGAACAACACTTTGACGGTGTCCACAAAGGTGGAGAATCGCAAAATACCGGAGTAAGTGTGGAAAGCCCAGAAGAAGAACACTTGCACCACCATCGTGATGGCATATTGCCAACCGAGCGGTAGCACGTTTGTGCCTACGGGATGGAAATCAAACAACCCTCCGCAAATCCAGATGCTCATCCAGAAAGCGATGGAACAAAGGAACAAGTCCAACAAGATCACGCACCAAATCGGCAAGTAGTGAAAGGCCGATAGACGAGAGAAGATGTCTGATTTAAAAACTTCTTTAGTTCGATTTTTCATATTGAGTGTGTATTAATTTTTCTATGTAACGGCCGGTATAACTATCCGGACATTGTGCTATTTGTTCGGGCGTACCGGTGCAAACTATCCGTCCGCCTTCTTTTCCTCCTTCGGGTCCAAGGTCGATGACATGATCTGCGGCTAAGATAACAGCGGGATTATGCTCAATGATGATGACGGTATGGCCTTTGCTGATGAGGCGGTTGAGGGCAGCAAGGAGCACGTCTATGTCTCTGTGATGCAGGCCGGTAGTGGGTTCGTCAAAGACGAAGATGGTGGGTTGGCTCTCTTCTTGGGCGAGGAAAGAAGCCAGTTTGACGCGCTGACTCTCGCCTCCGGAGAGCGTGCTACTGCTTTGGCCCAATTGGATATAACCGATGCCAACGTCTTGTAGGGGTTTGAGACGCCGCACTATCTTGGCGCATTCGGGGTCTTCGCTGAAGAACTCCACGGCCTGGTTGACCGTCATGCAGAGGATGTCGTAGATGGATTTGCCGCGATAGTGCACATCCAGTATGTCTTGTTTGAAACGCCGTCCGTGACATTGCTCACATTCGAGCACCAAGTCTGCCATGAACTGCATCTCAATGGTGATCGTTCCTTCGCCTTGGCAGGTCTCACATCGTCCACCCGGGGTGTTGAAAGAGAAGTGTGCCGGTGTGAGCGCCAGTTGTTTGCTAAGCGCTTGGTCGGCAAAGAGACGCCGAATCTCATCGTACGCTTTGAGGTACGTAACAGGGTTGCTGCGGCTGGAGCGGCTGAGGGGATTTTGGTCCACAAACTCAATGTCGTGCATCAAGTGCAAGCTGCCGCTGAGGTGACCGAAATCGCCGGTGTGTTCGGCATAAACGCCGCCATAGTGTTTCTTGAGGGCGGGGTAGAGCACTTTGCTGACCAGACTCGATTTGCCACTACCGCTGACGCCGGTAACAACCGTCATCACATGGAGCGGAAAACGAACGGTGATGTTTTGCAGGTTGTTTTCGCAGGCACCTTGCACTTCGATGTAATTGTTCCAGTGGCGCCGTTGGGTAGGGATGGAATAACGGAATAAGTCTTCGCGCGGCGCACCTTGGTACACCACCTCACCTCCGTGTCTGCCGGCTGCGGGGCCTATTTCGATGATGTGATCCGCGGCAGCGATGATGTCTTCGTCATGTTCCACCACAACGATGGTGTTGCCGAGGTCGCGCAGTTCGCGCAAGACATGAATGAGCCGTTCGGTGTCACGAGGGTGGAGACCAATAGAAGGTTCGTCTAAGACGTAAAGTGAACCGACCAAACTGCTGCCGAGCGATTTGGCAAGGTTGATACGTTGACTCTCACCACCGGAGAGAGTGTTACTCATTCGGTTGAGGGTGAGGTAACTGAGACCAACGTCCTGCATGAACTGCAAACGACTTTGTATCTCCTGAAGGAGCATCTTTGCCGTCTGACGCTCGATGTCCGTTAACTGGATATGTGCAAACCATTCGGTCAGTTCGGAGATAGGCATGGCACATAGTTGCAGAATGCTCTTGGAGTTGATGAGCACGTAGCCGGCTTCGCGGCGCAGACGGAGCCCTTGACATTCGGAGCAGAGTGTTTTGCCTTTGTACCGCGCTAACATCACTTTGTACTGCAGCCGGTTGTATTGGCCTTCTTCCAGTTCGTGGAAGAACGCATTCAGTCCTCGGAAATACTCGTTGCCTGTCCAGATGAGTTGTTTCTGCTCGGGCGTGAGGGCGTAGAAAGGCGTGTGGATGGGGAAGTTAAACTTAGCAGCGTTATAGACAAGTGCTTCCCACCACGGTTGCATTTTCTCGCTCTGCCAGCAAGCGATGGCATGGTCGTACACCGATTTGGATTTGTCGGGCACCACCAAGTCTTGGTCGATGCCCATAACGATACCGACACCTTTGCAGGTAGGGCACGCACCGATGGGGTTGTTGAAGTCAAAGAGGTGCTCGCTGGTTTCGATGAACTGGATACCATCCGCTTCAAAGTGTTCAGAGAAGACCCTACTCCTTGGCACATCGTCCTTCGTACCTCGTACATCCACTTGGCATTCCCCTTTACCTTCGAAGAACGCCGTTTGTACGGAGTCCGCAAAGCGGTTACTGGTGGCTTGTTCGTGGTCCACGATAATACGGTCCACGAGCAGGAAAGCTTCGTGACCCTTGATTTGTTTGTAGGTATCTTTCTCTATGCGGACGGTGTCTCCATCTACCATGAGCCGGCTGAAACCTTGGTTGAGCCAAAGGGTGAGTTGGTCTTGGAGCGAACGACCTTCGGGCAAGACGATGGGGCTGAGCAGGTAAAGACGCGTGTTGAGCGGTTGGCTCTCCATGTAAGTCACAACGTCGCGGATGGTGTTCTTACGCACTTCATCTCCGCTCACGGGCGAGTACGTCTTGCCTATGCGCGCGTATAAAAGCTTCAAATAGTCGTATATCTCCGTGATAGTACCTACGGTAGAACGCGGATTGCGGCTGGTCACTTTCTGCTGGATAGCCACAGCAGGAGGGATGCCTTCTATCTTCTCGACATCGGGTTTCTGCATTCTGCCCATGAACTGCCGCGCGTACGCGCTGAGGCTCTCCACGTAGCGGCGTTGCCCTTCGGCATAGAGCGTGTCAAACGCCAGCGAACTCTTGCCGCTGCCGCTGACGCCTGTGATAACCACCAACTTGTTACGGGGAATATCCACCGTAACATGTTTGAGATTGTGGGTGTCGGCTCCTTCTATATGAATGAACTCGTCGTTCAAGTCTTATCGCATGGCTTGTCTCGCTTCGCGCTCCAGATATTCCAGGTTAACGCGTGTCTGCTCGGAGGACAGATCCAGTTGTTCGTCCGTCAGCTTAGGAACGCGAATAGGTGTACCGATGATGATGAAACTCGGGTTCTCCAGACGATCCTTGTTGGCGTCGTAGAGGTAAGGCCAGTACGCTTTGTCGCCGTAGTATTTCTTGGAAATCCAAGCTAGGCGGCTACCCGGAGTGATACGCTCTGTGGTGATGAGCTTGCCGTAGGTCTGTGGCTGCGGCTCGAGGGTAACGATGGCTTCGTCGTCCAAATCAGATTCTTCGCCTTCAATCACGTATTCCACTTCCTCTTGGTCTCCGAGCGATTCAATCCACGAAGAGAGTTGATTGCGGAGGAAGAAATAACCGATGAGCAGGAGCAACAGCAAGATCACCACGCAAATCAGCGTATCGCGAAGGAAATGGCTTTTCTTGGGCGTTGGCGTTGGCTCTGGCGTTGGCGTTGGCTCTGGCGTTGGCGTTGGCTCGGGTGCGGGTTCTTCTACTGTCGGCTGAATAGCCTTTTTACGTTTTTTAGGCTCTTCCGGTTCTACCGGAGTGGGGGTTGATTCTTTTTTCATATCGTTTAATTCATCTAAAATGCCTACTATTTCTTGGGCTTGTTCACCCAGTTTTTTTATCGGGTCAACGGCTGCAGGAACGGGGTGCTCTTCTTGCACAGGTTGACTTTCCACCAACTCTTTGACGCCCGCTTCGGGGGAGAAGACCAGTTTGTTATACCCTTCGATAACCATCTCTTCACCCGTGGATACATTGACGCTACGGCGTGGTGCTACCGCTTGGAGACGGAAGGTGCCCAGACCGTTTATCTTCACTTGTTTATCTTGCTTGAGGGCTTCAATCAATTGGGTGTTAAAGGCAGCGAGAAATTCTCCGGCCTCTTTTTCGCTCACGCCGGCTCTTGCGGCGATGGCACGACGTAATTCCGTCCAACTAAGTTTCTCTGCCATAATTAACTGTTTTTAAGCGCTTCTTTGATAGTAGCGACGGGTTTGAAGACTACTTGTGTTTTGCTGGGAGAAACCGTTCGTTCGCCTGTTTTGGGATGAACGATCAGCCGCTCGCTGCGTGTTTTTGTTTCCAAGGCACCTAAACCCTGGAGTTGAACTGTTTTGCCGGCCATCAGGTTCTCGCGGATGACGGCATTGAAGGTGCTCAGCAGGTGCTCTACGTCTTTTTTGCTCTTACCCGTAGAGGCTGCGATTAAGCCGATTAAATCTTTTGTTAACATGATACTATTTACGATTTGACGATTGACGATTTACGATTAGATTATTTCTCCATACAAATCAAACTCTTCTGCGCGGGTAATCTTTACCTCATACAACTCACCCGTCTGAATACTCAATGCTGCATGCTGACAGCTAATCAGCACTTCGCAATCCACTTCGGGACTGTCGTATTGGGTGCGACCGATGAAATAATTGCCTTCAGCTCGGTCGATGATGACGCGTTGGGTCGTGCCTACGAACGTTTGCATTTTCTCAGCACTGATGGCTTGTTGGATGTCCATCAGTTCAGCTACGCGTTGCTCTTTGACGGCCTGTGGAATATCATCGGTGTAGTGACGGTTGGCGTACGTGCCTTCTTCATCGGAATACGCAAAACAGCCCATCCGTTCGAACCGCATCTCTTTCACCCACGCTTTCAACTGTTCAAAATCTTCTTCCGTTTCTCCGGGGTGACCGACCAACAAGGTCGTGCGGATGCAGATATCAGGCACGCGTGCGCGTATAGTGCGTATAAGCGCGTCCTGCTGCGCGCGCGTAATATGACGCCGCATAAGAGATAACATATGGTCCGTGCAATGTTGCAGGGCGATGTCGAGATATTTGCAGACATTGGGGTGCTTGGCCATCACATCCAGCAAGGCTTCCGGAAAATCCGTCGGGTAGGCATAGTGGAGACGAATCCATTCGACACCCGGGATTTGTGCCATCTCGTCGATCAGTTCAGGCAGGAGATGCTTGTGTTCGAGGTCGAGGCCATAACTGCTGAGGTCTTGGGCGATGACGTTGAGTTCTTTGACTCCTTGGGATACAAGCCATTTGACTTCAGCGAGGATCTCTTCTTTGGGTCTGCTCTTGTGACGGCCTGTGATAAGCGGTATGGCGCAGTAGGAACACATGCGGTTGCAGCCCTCTGAGATCTTGAGGTACGCATAGTGTGAAGGGGTGGTCAGGTGACGCTCATAACTCGAGAATGGACCGAGAATGGACCGAGAAGGGGTCGGGTGTTGTCTGGGATTGTCTCGTGTTGCGTCCGTATTTAAGTCGTGAATGACTCGTTCGAAGTCAAATTTTCCGTAGTAGGCATCTACTTCGGGTAGTTCGGTTTGGAGTTCTGCGCGGTAGCGCTCGCTGAGGCATCCCATGACGATGAGTTTGCGGAGCTGACGTTTCTTCTTGCGTTCCGCCATTTGGAGGATCATGTTGATGCTTTCCTCTTTGGCGTCGCCGATGAAGCCGCAGGTATTGATGATGCATATCTCGCCTTGGGGTTTAGGGGCATCATGTACACAACGCCAACCAGCCACTTCGAGCTGTTTCATCACCCGTTCGGAGTCCACCAGGTTTTTGGAGCAACCGAGCGTTATTATGTCAATTTCGCCTGTATGCATCAGTTGCCGAGGTCACAGTGGAATTTGAGACGCACAAGCCGTACATGCATTTCGTCATAGTAGTCTTCGCCCAGTTCCTCCATCGCTTTCTTGATATTATCATCGTCCGCCGATTTGAAGTAATCGTAGATATCTGCTTCTTCGTCGGGGTCCACTACTTCTTTGATGAAGTAATTGATGTTGATTTTTGTTCCGCTGAACACAATCGCCTCCAACTCATCCATCATCTCTTCCATCGACATGCCGCAACTCTCTGCCAAATCATCCAAATCTACTCGTCGGTCAATGGCTTGAATGATTTGTTTCTTACGGGTGGATTTCTTGGCTACGGTACGAATACGCAAGTCTTCGGGACGGATGATCTCGTTCTCTTCCACGTATTCCTTAATAACGCGCAGGAACTCATCTCCGTATCGTTTGGCTTTCGCTACGCCCACACCCGGAATCGTCAACAGTTCCTCCATCGTAATGGGGTAGGTGGTTGCCATGGCTTCCAGACTCGGGTCTTGGAAAATGACGAAAGGCGGCACATCGCATTTCTTGGCCATCTTACGACGAATGTCTCGCAGGATTGAGAAGAGGACCTCATCGGCTGCTGCACAGGTAGCACCTGCGCCATCCATCAGCAAATCATCTTCGTTCTGAACCTCAATCGGCACTTCGAACTTACCCGGCCGGCGAATGAACTTAGTGCCGGATTTGGTCAACTTCAGGTCTCCGTAGGAATCGACATCTTTTTGCAAATAACCTGCCAGAAGTGCTTGACGGATGATAGCATGCAGTGTCGTCTCTTCCTCGTCACTGGCGGAACCGAAGTTCTCCAAATCGTCGTGGTGATAACTCATCACTTCGGCTGTCTGGTTGCCGTGCAGAATATCCACAATGTGCTCCGCTTTGTGCTTTTCGTTCACTTGCTGGATGGTCTCTAAGATGATCTGCAGCAGCTCGCTCGCATCAATCTGTTTATAGGTCTTACGGCAGTTATCGCAGTTGCCGCATTTATCCTCGTTGTACTCTTCGCCGAAATAGTGCAGCAGCAGTTTGCGCCTACAGATAGTGGACTCGGCATAGCTCTGCGTCTCGAACAGCAACTGGTTACCGATGCCTATTTCCTTAGGCGTTTTGCCTTGCTGGAACTTACGCAGCCGCTCGATATCATCCGGCGAATAGAAACAGATACACTGTCCTTCACCTCCGTCTCGGCCGGCACGTCCGGTCTCTTGGTAGTACCCCTCCAGCGATTTGGGAATATCGTAATGAACCACAAACCGCACATCCGGCTTGTCGATTCCCATACCAAAAGCGATAGTGGCTACGATTACCTGACACTCCTCCATCAAGAATGCGTCTTGGTTGGCCGAACGTGTAGCGGGATCCATACCGGCGTGGTAAGGACGTGCGCTGATACCGTTCACTTGCAGCACTTGTGCCAAGTCTTCCACCTCCTTGCGCGCGAGACAATAAATAATACCGCTCTTGCCTTCCATACCGCGGATGTAACGAACCAGGTCTTTGGCTACATCTTCCGTTTTCGGACGAACTTCGTAATAGAGGTTTGGACGGTTGAAACTGGACTTGAACACCGTGGCGTCCAGCATGCCCAAGTTCTTCTGAATATCTTTCTGCACTTTAGGCGTAGCTGTGGCCGTTAAAGCGATAATTGGCGCTTTGCCGATACGTTGCACCATCGAACGGATCTGACTGTACTCAGGTCTAAAATCGTGTCCCCATTCCGAGATACAATGTGCTTCGTCAACGGCGTAGAAAGAGATCTTTACGCCCCGTAAGAAATCCACATTCTCGTTCTTCTGCAAACTCTCCGGCGCCAAGTATAGCAGTTTGGTCTTACCGGCCAGCACATCCACTTTGACGGCGTTGATCTCTCCGCGACTGAGACTCGAGTTGATGAAATGCGCCACGCCTTCCTCTTCCGAGTAGTTTGTCATCGCATCCACTTGGTTTTTCATCAACGCGATAAGCGGGGATATAACAATCGCCACGCCATCCATGATGAGTGACGGTAATTGAAAACAAAGGCTCTTGCCACCTCCGGTAGGCATCAGCACAAACGTGTCTTTCCCCTCCATCACATTGCGAATGATGGCTTCCTGATTGCCCTTGAACGTGTCAAACCCGAAATAGGTCTGCAAGGCCTTTACTAATTCCTCATGTGTTACTTCCATATCGTATTAAATAGCTCTCAAGTCTAAAATATCGTGCAAAGATACAAAAGATATTTCATATATGCAAGCGCAAACGCATTTTTTTTAATTTTTTTTCAAAAAAATAAGGAAACAGCCAAAAAAGATAAAAAACCGCAAAAAAAATAACGAAACTCTTGCACAATCCAAAAAAAAGTAGTAATTTTGTGCCGAATTTTGTAAAGTTGATTTGGCAAAAGGCCGAGAAAAAATTAAAAATAAAACAATTATTATCTAAATTCTGACACCATGCAGAAACAGAATCTTTCTTTTGCACAGTTATTTAACCTCAGTTTCGGTTTCTTTGGCGTGCAAATAGCCTACGCCCTTCAGAGTGCAAATATCTCTCGTATCTTTGCAACCTTAGGCGCAGATCCTCATCAATTATCTTTTTTCTGGATTCTTCCCCCGCTAATGGGTATGATTGTTCAACCTTTGGTTGGTAAGTATTCCGATAAGACTTGGACGCGTCTCGGTCGTCGCAAACCCTACCTGCTCGTAGGTGCCCTGATTGCCGTAGCGGTGATGCTGCTGTTGCCTAACGCCGGCGACTTTACTTTTGCGCAGTCGGCCTTCCTTGGCTTGAACGCAGCCATGTGGTTTGGCCTCTTCAGCCTCATGTTCCTTGATACGAGTATCAACATCGCCATGCAGCCGTTTAAGATGATGGTAGGCGACATGGTCAACGAGGAGCAAAAAGGCACAGCTTATGCCATCCAGTCTGCGCTCTGTAATGCCGGTTCGGTGGTAGGTTACCTCTTCCCGATTTTCTTTACGTGGATCGGCATTGCCAACACCGCTCCGGAAGGTGTCATCCCCGATTCCGTCAAATGGTCTTTCTACGCGGGCGCAGCGATCCTTATTCTTTGTTGCCTCTATACCTTCGCGACGGTGAAAGAGCTTAATCCCGAAGAGTATGCAAAATTCCACGGAGTGGATTTGCAAAAGAAGGAAGAGGAAAAGGGCGAAGAGAAAGGCTTTATCCAACTTCTCCGCGAAGCTCCGTCGGCTTTCTGGACAGTAGGACTGGTGCAGTTCTTCTGCTGGGCGGCCTTCATGTATATGTGGACCTATTCGAACGGTACTATTGCGGTTAACTGCTTCGGTTGGGATGGTGTGAACGCGGCTGACGCGGCTTTCCAGAACGCCGGAGGTTGGGTAGGTGTAGTCTTCTGCGTGCAAGCAGTAGGTTCGCTCTTATGGGCAATGGTGTTGCCTTTCCTCGAGAAACATACCGGTAACAAGGGCGCTTATGCCATCTCTCTCCTCGTGGGTGCAGCGGGCTTTATCTCCGTTTTCTTTGTTACCAACCAATACGTACTCTGGCTCAGTTACGCACTCATCGGTGCCGCTTGGGCAGCCATGTTGGCGTTGCCGTTCACTATCGTAACCAACGCTATCAAGGGTGGAAACATGGGCTACTACCTCGGTCTCTTTAACTGCACGATCTGCATTCCGCAAATCTGCGCAGCCCTTTGCGGAGGTGTACTCCTTAAATATGTATGCGCGCACGTGCAAGCCGGTATGCTGGTAGTTGCCGGTGTGCTGCTTGTCCTTGGTGCCTGCTCCGTCTTCCTGATTAAGGAGAAAGAAGACTAACAGCCCTCAGCCTTTAAGTCCTTAATGTCCTTAAAGACCTTAAAGTCCTTAAAGACCCTAAAGACCCAACTATCAAAAAACAAAAAACAATTATAACAAATCAATCATTATGAAAAACAAATCTACAATTCTAATCATGGCCTTGGCCATAATGACAGTCTTTGCGGGCTGTAAAAGGAATGAGATTGATGTTGAAGACCAGCTGAAGAAACTCTCGGATGAGACGTTCCAAGGCCTGGAGTATTGCAGCCATGTCAATGTGAATGGTTACAATATGGATGTCATTCAACTCCATTTTAATCATGCAGACAATGCGGTTGTGAAATCTACCTTCTCCTTTGGAGATGGCGTTCCTGCGGTGAAAGAGACGAAAGCTTATTCGTTTGAGTGGGAAGATTTTACCAATTCCATGTTGGGAAGAAAAGCGCGACTCGTAGCCGGTGATGAGGTGCTACATTTGCTCTATCTCAATGATGTCTTTACTTTGTCAGATACGGTCAATCTGTCGGAGAAAGAGGCGCTTGCTGATTTTGCTTCTTCTGCTACGACGAGTCTGAGTAACTCTGACTGGGCTGCCTATGATCCCATTTATGTGATGCAGGATCGTTGGACCATGGATACCACTTGGTATGAAACGCACCGTGAAGGAAAGAAGATTATTGTAGATACGATTACCGGTCGCTTTAAACATGCAGAAAAAGTGCCTGTAGGCATTGCTTCGCAGAAGATTTCGTATATTCGCTTCAACGACGATGCTACTTCTTACAGAAAAACGATGGCATGGGCAACCGGTGACCAGGTTAATATCGTTACACCGGATACCTCGATTTTACCCCAAGTACAGGATGCAACCAAGAATGATACGATTATCACCTTCACTATTGTCGAATCACCGGCTACGCGTGTCTTTGCGGACACAGCTAACCATTGGAGTATTGCTGCGGTGAAAGGGAATGCATTGGATCTGGTATTCAAGCAAACTGATGCCAGCCCGGATTCAACCCTGACCATTTCCGCATTTACGGATAGTACATTCACAGTGGGTACCTCGATTTATTATAACCTGAAAAAATAATAGAATATGAAAAACAATAGATTCAATCTTCGCGCGCTGCTGATGTCATGTTTCCTCTTCGTGGGACTGACGGCTTTTGCGCAGACTACTGTACAAGGTACAGTCCTTGATGCAGCGAATGGTGAACCGATTATCGGTGCTTCTATTTTGGAAATTGGTACCACAAACGGTACGATTACTGACTGGGATGGTAATTTTACCCTTACCGTTCAACCCGGTGCTAAATTGTCAATTTCTTATATGGGTTATAAGACCCAAGAGCTAGTAGCTCAACCGACGATGTCCGTTAAGATGGGCGAGGACTCTGAGTTGCTGGAAGAGGTAGTCGTTGTGGGTTATGGTGTGGTAAAGAAAGGTGATGCCACCGGTTCTGTTACCGCTATCAAACCCGATGATATGAACAAAGGTTTGACTACCAACGCGCAAGACATGCTCCAAGGTAAGATTGCCGGTGTGAATGTCGTAGCAGCTGATGGTACCCCGGGTGGTGCCGGAACGATCACTATCCGTGGTGGCGCTTCGCTAAACGCTTCTAACAACCCGCTCATCGTCATCGATGGTCTGGCTATGGATGAGAATGGTATCCAAGGTGTTTCGAACCCGCTCTCTATGGTCAACCCGAATGATATCGAAAGCTTTACCGTCCTCAAAGATGCTTCGGCAACGGCCATCTACGGTAGCCGTGCATCCAACGGTGTCATCCTTATCACCACAAAGAAAGGTGCCAAGGGTAGCAAACCCAAAGTAAGCTACGCAGGAAACCTCTCTATCGGTACGCTTACGAATCGTACACAAGTCTTAACCGCTGACGAACTGCGCGGATATGCGACCGCCTTAGGACATAACGAAGAGAAAACGGATAAATTAGGCACGGCAAGCACAGACTGGCAAGATCAGATTTATCGTACCACGGTATCTACCGACCATAACATCTCTATCATGGGTGGTGTGAAGAATAACATTGTGGATATGCCTTATCGTGCATCTGTAGGTTATACCCTCCAAAACGGTGCCATTAAGACATCCCAAATGCAACGTGTTACCGCTTCTTTGAACCTCAGCCCGTCCTTCTTGGATAACCACCTGAATTTCAACATCAACACCAAGGGAATGTATATCTACAACCGCTATCCGGCTTCTGTAGTAGGAGCAGCGCTTTCGATGGATCCTACCATGCCCGTTAGAGGTGAGGCTGTCAACGCCAAAGGCGAAGTGTTGGTGGCGCAAAACGTTCTTGATAGTTGGTTTGATGGTTACTACCAACGCGTCGTTACCCCCTCCGGATATAACGATGATGCATGGCCTTATACCACCAACGCGCAGACTACCGGTAACCCCGCAGCTGCGTTGGCGCATAAGAACGACCGTGCGAATGCAGGTTCGTTCGTGGGAAATATTGAGGCGGATTATAAGATCCATGGCTTAGAAGATTTACATATCCACGCCAATTTCGGTGCAGACTACTCCTATGGTAAGCAAAAAACCATTACTTCTGTCTATGGTTATGACAACCACTATTTCGGATGGAATGGTTGGAGCGATATGAGTAAGTATAACCTCCAATTCTCTGCATATGCCCAATACGGACATGACTGGGAAGAGGCTAATCAGCATTTTGATGTGATGGTGGGTTATGAGAACCAGTATTTCTATCGTCGCACAGAGAGCGATGGCTCCGGTTTCTACCAGACAACGAATAAAGATGCCACGCTGGCAGGTCAACCGTACAACAGATATAGCAATATTTATATCACGGATAATGCCCTTCAGTCCATCTATGGTCGTGTTAACTGGAATGGTTGGGATCAGATACTCGTTACCGCTACCTTCCGTGCCGATGCTTCTTCTCGTTTCGCGAAATATAATTCGAAGGGTGAGAATGCACGCTGGGGCCTGTTCCCGTCTCTCGCACTGGGTTGGAAGATTAAAGAGACCTTCCTCAAGGATGTGAATGCTATCAATGACCTGAAACTGCGTGTCGGTTATGGTATCACCGGTCAGCAAAACTTAGGTGTTGACTACTATTACTTACCTACCTACACTACCGCACAGGATCATGCTTTCTATCCTGTTTTGGATGGAGGCGAAAGCAATCCTCTCTACGCGGGTAAAGATGCCAATGGTAACGCGGTGTATTACACCAGCCGTCCGGGCGTGTATAATACCGACTTGACTTGGGAGAAAACATTTACCAGCAATATCGGTATTGACTTCGCTTTCCTCAACAACCGTATCAATGGTAATATTGACTACTACCACCGTCGTACCAAAGACCTGTTGAGTACGGTCAATGTTTCGGCAGGTTCGAACTTCAAGAACCAAATGCTGGGTAACATCGGTAGCCTCTATAACCAAGGTGTTGAGTTCGCTATCAATGCAGTCCTGATTGACCGCAAAAACTTTAAGTGGGACTTAGGATACAACGTGGCTTGGAACCAGAATAAGATTACCCAACTCCTCTCTGACGATCCGGACTACTTCGTACCGACAGGTGGTATCAGCTCCGGTACCGGAAATACCATCCAGGCACACAAAGTGGGCGAGGCCGCATATTCCTTCCTCGTGTATGAGACGACAACAATGACCGATGCGGATGGTGTAACCCGTCATTATTTCGTTGACCGTAACAAGGATGGTCAAATCAACGATAATGATAAGTATATCTATCATAACCCCGCTGCTCCAGTTACTATGGGTCTGCAAACCAAGTTCCAATTCTATGGATTTGACTTGGGTATCACCCTCCGTTCTAATATCGGCAACTATGTGTACAACGATGTGTTGGCAGGCAACTTGCAGTGGGTAGAGGCGGATAAGGTTTACCAGAACCAGAATGGCGGTTACCACTCTGTTTTGAGGTCGGCTTTCACTTGCTACTATGGCGACAACATGCGTAGCGATGATATCCGTACTTTGGTTTGGAATGATGCTACACAAGCTTACGAAGTGGGTACGGATGCTAAGACCGGTGCCATCGTTAAGAACTCGAACTGGTATGCTTCGGACTTCTTCGTAGAGAAAGCTTCTTTCCTCCGTATCGATAACATCACACTCGGTTATAGTTTCAATAAGCCGAAGGTACAAGGACGTGCGTACATTACCGTATCTAACCCCTGCGTGATTTCTTCCTACAAGGGACTTGACCCGGAGGTAAGTGGTGGTATTGATAATAACATCTATCCGCGTAGTATGACGACCGTGATGGGTATCAGTCTCCAATTCTGATACGTTAGAGGATTAATAGAATAAAGAACTTAAAAATTAAATAGCGTTATGAAATACACAAAAATATTCTTGGCTGCCTTATTAGGTATTGGAATGACAGCGTGCTCGCTCGATAGAACGCCGCTGGATCCTAATACAGACACTAAATTTAATAAAGATGCTGTGTTCGCTAAATGCTACGCTACCTTTGGCGTTACCGGACAAAAAGGTCCGGATGGTAACGGAGACGTAGATGGCATTGACGAGGGTACTTCTTCCTTCTATCGTATGTTCTGGGAACTCAATGAGTTCTGTACGGACGAAGGTTGGTGGATTTGGAATGATGTCGGTTTGGCAGATATTCGTACGCTGACGTGGAGTTCCAGCAACGACTTGGTGTATGGTCTCTACTCGCGTCTGAACTTCGATATCACGCTCTGTAACTCGTTCCTGGATAAGACGGTGGATTATACCGATGCAGAAACCCTTGCTCAACGTGCGGAAGTACGTATGCTGCGCGCAATCAATTTCTACTACCTCTTGGATATGTTTTATAAGGTGCCCTTCACGCTGACGGTATCCCCGAACAAACCCATGCCTACCACTCGCCAGGACTTGTTTACTTGGTTAGAGTCGGAATGTCTGGAATTGGCAGCTGACCCCTATATTATCCAAGCTGGACAGCGTACCAATAAGTACCGTGTTGATCAAGCCTGTGCTTGGTTCCTCCTCATGCGTATTTACCTCAACGCAGAAGTCTATAACGAGTCCGCATTGGGGCTGAGAGACGGTGCTCCGCGCTATGCGGATGCAAAGCAGTATGCCAAGAAGTTGATGGAAAGCTCCTACAAACTGCATGGCTATGACAAGTCATCCAATACGGCTATCGACTTGGCTACGGAGCGTACCGCTGACCATGTGTACTACTCCGCTTACCAGCAGTTGTTCATGGGCGATAATGATAATAATGGTGCTCAAGAAGAGGCTATCTTCATGATCTACCAGGATGCCATCCATAGCCAGAACTGGGGCGGCTCGCGCTTCCTCGTTAGCGCAGTTCGCGACGCCAACTATGTACCCTTCGGTTCTACCGATACGTGGTCTTGTTTCCGCTCTTCGCCCGAGTTCGTGTATTACTGGGTGGACAAAAACAAAGCATCTACGTATTCCTTGAATGAGTATCAGATGCCGGTTGCGTTAGGTGACGACCGTGCTATCATGGCCTCAAGGACAACCGCAGGAAAGAAAATGTCTTTGAACGGTAATGAGTTGGCTGATTTCTATGCATCTTGGTCTGTACTGAAGTTTACGGGTGTTTACTCTACCTCTAAGTCGGATACCCTCAAGGATGTGAACAACAATGATTCTATCGTAGGAGCTCCTTGGACGTGGGCTTCGCCGGTGGGTGAACCGAAATGGCCGGATACCGATATCCCATTGTTCCGTCTGGCAGAGGCGTATCTGACCTATGCCGAGGCTTGCTACCGTACTGGCGAAGCGGCTCCCGCTGTAGAGGCAGTTAACTGCTTGCGTCGCCGCGCCAATGCACCCGAGATCACATCGCTCGACGATGAAGCATTATTGACCGAGTGGGCGAAAGAGTTCTTCTGCGAAGGACGCCGTCGTACCGACTTGATCCGCTTCGGACAATTTGCTGGACCGAACGCTACTAAAACTTGGGAGGGACATAAAGCAGGTAAGGATGCGAAATACAACGTGTACCCCATTCCGGCTAAGGATGTTACTGCCAATGAAAACTTAAAGGGTCTTAACGAAGAAATAGGATACTAATAATTCGTTTTATCGAATTTATATTAACTAATTAACCAATTTTATTAACAAAATTTATTATGAAAAAGTTATTCGCTTTTGTAGCAACTGCTTTAGTTAGCGTTGCTATGTTCGCAAGTCGTGAGGTTGAACCTTCAGACGAAGTTTTGGCTCCGTATGCAACCAAGACCTACACCATGTGTATCTACAACGAGACCGCTTGTAATGACATTGTTCTCGTTGGTACCTATGCAAATTGGAGTACCAGTACTTCTGACTTGGAAACATTCCAGGCTGTAGAAGGTTACGAAGGCTGGTATGTTGTTACTTGGGAAGATGCAACGGACCCTGCAGCAGAAGGTGGTGTGCAAGCTAAACCTATCCAATTGGACGGTAGCGGTCTTGCTAGTTGGGATTATCAACTTAGTGACGAAGCAGAGCTCATTCGTGGTAATGCTGATGTTGCTGAAGGAAATCCTGGTGAGTCTGACATCAAGAACATTCAACCGGGTATCGTTGTCATTGAAGTAAAGAGCTGGAAGAACAATCCGTGTACCGCTGTTTACCATGTGTACAACGTTACATTGGTTTCGCCGGATTGCAACGATGAAGACTATATCACTCCTGCTATCTCCGGTGGTTTTAACAACTGGGCACAACAAGCTATGGAGATGAATGAGTTGAAGACCGCTGAGCGTCAGAATGCTAACCTCCCGGGTGCTGTATTTGAAATCAGCTTTAAGGGTGCTGAAGGTTCTGAGTTCAAATTCCGTTCTTCTGAAGAGTGGGGTAAAGAATGGACCAATGAACTCAAACAGTTGGACGAAGAATTGGGTGAATGGACAGCCTTTAGTGGTGCAGGTGTCGTTGAATTTAATGGCCAAAACCTTGTACTTGGCGAGGAAACCGAGCTCGAATTCGACCTTGGCGATCCCGAGAAGTATTCATGGACTAACTGCGAGAAACCCGAAGAGTATGAGGAGGCTGAGTATGACTATGAGATTACCGTAGCAAATGCTCCTGTTTGTGGTGATGCAGTTCTCTCTATCGTAGGTGGTTTCGAAGCTTGCAGTTGGACAGTTGCTAATGCTGTTGAAGTAGTAGACGGCGCAGCTTCTCTTCACGCTAAGAACACCGACGAGTTCAAGTTCTTGGATAAATCCACAGGTGACTGGAGCAATGAAGTTGTTGGCTATGCGCAAAGAACGTTCCACGCTGCTGACTTAGCTGATGGCGAAGAGGATGGCAAGATTGCTATCGACTTGACTGACACTCACTTCGCATTGTGCGAGGAAGGCATCGAAGAGATCGTTCTCACCGAGAAGGCTCGCAAGGTGGTTGTTGATGGTCAACTCTACATCGTTCGCGACCACAAACTCTTCAACGTAACCGGTACACAAGTTCGCTAATCCGACTTGCTAACCAAACAAAAAAACGTCCTTCGGGGCGTTTTTTTGTTGCTCTAAGGTACATTTTCCCTTTTTTTCTTGCATATATCAAAAAAAAACTGTACCTTTGTACCGAAAATTAAAATTAAACAAAATAATGCACTTTTGGAAGTGCAAATACATGAAGTTATGGAGATTCCTACAAGAACAGTACAAGTAACATTACCCTCGACCGATGCAGCTTTTTTGCGTCGTTTATCAGGTAATATGGGATGGACTATCAAAACTCAGCGTAGACAACGTGTGCGTAAGAGTTATTATGAAAGTCCTGAATTTTATCGTGATATTCAGAAAGCAGAGCAAGATATTGCTGATGGAAAGGGAGTTAGAGTTACTACTAATGAGGCGTTAGACGCACTGTTTGCATGATGTATAGTTTGATTTTCTCTCCTAGAGCCTTGGAGGATCTTGAGAAACTGAAAAAGTCAGGCGACCAAGCAAGGCTAAAGAAATTACGTATCATCTTAGAGGAGTTACGCGAACATCCGTTAACAGGTGTAGGTAATCCTGAAAAGTTGAGATATCTGCAAAATACCTATTCACGTCGTTTGTCAGGAAAAGATAGAATCGTTTATTCCATTCATGATGATGTTGTAGAAGTAAATATTTTGCAAATGATGGGACATTACAACGATAAATAATGATCAACAAAATAGCCTGTGCAATGCTCAGGCTATTTCTTTGTTTGCATAGCGAAAAATTGTTTTATCGGTTTTTTTCTAAAACAAAACGTCCTTTAGCACCTTTCCGAATAATAAACGTACACTGTCCTGCAAAAGCATGCATCTGCGGTTCTACGAACGAATCGAGGCAAGCAGCGTCACCGTTAGCTGCCGCTACAAAACCCTCCCCTATGTACTTAATCAGGTTGTTCGCATGCGGGCAAAGATTGCCTTTGCTATCCACCACGCGGACAGTCATATAGCACAGTTCCTCCGGATTTTCCTTTTCGTTCGCCCAAATAACCTCCAGATGATGAGGCTTACCAGCCGTGCGAATAGTCTTGCGCGCAGCTACCTTGCCATTCTCATCATAGGCCACCACTTCAATCTTACCTGCCTTAAACGGCACATCGAACCACATAAGACGGTAACGCGGGAAAAGCTCCGGACGCGGTGCAGAACCCCATTCCGGCATCTCAAACTCACCCACTTTCGGCATTTGACTAACACCGGCAATCTGGTCCCCCTTCGCCATCCGCTCACTCTCTTCCTTCGTCGCATGACGCAACTTACCGTAACTCTTACCGTTCACAAACAACTCAGCGCTCGGATAAGTGGTGTAGCAGAAAACCGGCACTGTATCGCCCTTGTTCCAGTTCCAATGAGGCAACACATGCAGCGTAGGCTCTTTCTCGTTCCATTGACTGCGATACAACCAGAAACGGTCCTTCGGCAGCGAAGCCAAGTCGATGATACCGAAATAACTGCTATGGCTCGGCCAAGCGTCCGTATCGTACGGAGAAGGTTCACCTAAGTAGTCAAATCCCGTCCAAACGAACTGTCCCAATGTCCAGTTATAATCATCCTGCAGCTGAAAATCCTGCTCAGGCAGACCCGACCACGGGCAGTACTCAAGGTCGTAACCACTACTCTGATTATCGTCATAATTGGCAAAATCTCTGATGATGGCAGGAATCTTATACACCCCTCGGCTGGAAACTGTCGAGGCCGTCTCGCTACCTAAAATCATCTTCTGCGGCAGAACACCGTACGCCTCTTCATACCGACTGGTGCGATAATTGAAGCCCGGCAGTTCCACTGCTGCACCAAAACCGTTATAAATGATGTTACGCACTTGGTCCATGCCGTTCGTCACGGGGCGCGTTGGATCCAGTTCGTGGAACAGCGCCTGCAACGCAGTAACGACCACGATACCGTCGTCCAACACTTGGTTCCACACCTCGTTGCCGCTCGACCAAAGCATCACACACGCGTTGTTGCGGTAGTGCTTAACCATGTTCGTTATATCGTGCGGCCACCAGTTGGCGAACTCCACATTGTAGTCGTTTTCGGTCTTGCCATGGTTCCACACATCGAATGGCTCGATCATCATCATCATACCCATCTCGTCGCACAGTTCCACCAGTTCAGGCGCCGGCATGTTATGGCTCGTACGAATAGCATCGCAACCCATCTCTTGCAGCAACGCAATCTGGTGACGCAACGCGTCCTTATGGATAGCTGCGCCTAACGGACCCAAGTCATGGTGGTTGCACACACCTTTGAACTTACGAGTCTCGCCGTTCAGTTGGAAACCATGTTCAGGCGTGTAACTGATTGAGCGAATACCGAACCGCGTATCACGCTCATCCACTATCTCTGATGGCTGATCACTGACGGCTGACAACTTATACACTCTTGTCCGCGCAATATACAGGTTCGGCGACTCCGGACTCCACAGCGCCGGCATGTTTATCTCCGCCTCGCCTTTTGGGCCTTCGATGAAGCCTACTACATGGCCATCAAAAAGTATCTCGGTCTGTATTCTGTATTCTGTATTCTGTAATCCCAACGGTCTGGTGCCGTCATTCACCTCAACGGCTATCTGCACAGTGGCTTGGTGTTTGTCCACTTTGGGAGTACGAACGAGCACTCCGAAGGTCGGGATATGCACGCCTTCGCTCTCCACCAGATGCACATTGCGGTAAAGCCCTGCACCCGGGTACCAACGGCTCTGCTGAGGTTTGTTCTCCAGCAAGACGTCGATATCGACCTTACCGCTTTGCAGCAGTTCGGCAGGGATGGTACAATCGAAGGTGTTATAGCCGTAGGGCCAGTAAGCGATCTCTTTGCCGTTCACCAGCACATGCGCGTGACTCATCGCGCCGTCGAAAACAAGGGTGTAGAACTTATCGGGCTTCACCTCCACACTCGTGCGGTAATGACCCTTACCCATCCACGGCAGGCCACCGCTACGACCGGTCTTCCACGTAGGTTCCGTCTCGCCGTTTTGTACTACAATCACCTCTTGCAGGTCGTTCGCACGGTCAAACGGACCACTGATAGCCCAGTCGTGAGGGATAATTACTTCGTGCCAAACGGTATCCACCTCCGGCATTTGCGGGGAGGGCTCTTGCCTGAACTGCCAACTCGTCAGCAGCGTCGAAATAGCTAATAATAAAGAAATCATTAGTAATAGGGGGCTAAATAAAATTTTTTTTAGGTTTTTTTCTTAAATTGTCAATTATCAAGATTTGACTTTGTCAAATAATCGTGCCCTTCAGGGCTAAGAATTATCAACTATCAACTAAACCGATATTCTGTCACCTCATCTAACTTCTCTCCCGGCCGCAGAACCACATCCGGGAAATCCGCATGGTTAACACTATCCGGCCAGTTCTGCGCTTCGAGGCAAACCGCATGTTGCACGTCATAAACCTTCCCGCTTTTGCCTTTGTTCTGCTCAATCCAGTTACCGGTGTAGACCTGCAGTCCCTTGAGCGTCGTCCAGCACTCCATCGTCCGCCCGTCTGCTTTCAAAGTAGCCGCGTGGCGTAACTCTTTCGGAGCGTCCCATGCGCACAAACACCAGTTATTATCGATACCTCGCCAGGTAGCGAAATACGGGTCTTTCATCCGTTCACCCAGCCGAGTAGGCTTCCGCAAATCCATCGGAGTACCTTCAACCGACTCCACGGTGCCTATAGGACAAGTGAACTCATCGAAAGGTGTATAACGGTCCGCAAAAACCTGCAACTCATGTCCGTCCACACGGCCGCTGCCTTCGCCTGCCAGATTGAAATACGCATGGTTGGTCATCGCTACAATCGTCGGCGCATCGGTCTTCGCTTCGTAGTGAATACGCAAGGTATTATCCTTTGTGACCGTGTACGTTACCCAAACATCTAAGTTCCCCGGATAACCTTCCTCGCCGTCCTTCGAGCGGTAGTGCAAGGTAATCTCGTACGCACTCTGACCGGTCACTTCCCAGACCTTCGCATTGAAACCCTCCAAGCCTCCATGCAAACTGTTCGGCCCGTTATTGATGGGTAGATGGTAAACTCTTGGCTCTCCGCTCTCGTCTCTAATCTCAAAGACCCCGTCTTTAATCCGGTTCGCCACCCGTCCGCAGATAGCGTTGAAATACGTCTCTTTCGTCTGCCACTCTTCGGCAGTGCGGAAGCCAAGCACAACGTCCTTAACTTCCCCCTTACCGTTAGCGACCAGCAGTTTGGTGATCTTCGCCCCCAGCGTACTAATCTCCGCCTTCAACCCCCCACTGCTCTTAATCGTATAGAATTGAATTTGCTTCATAGTGTTTCTAGTTGGCTAGATTTCTAGAATTCTAGATGTCTAGTATTACTCCAGTCTCATCACTCCATCCCCGATCTCCGCTACGTAGAAGTCAGCCTTCAGACCCGTCGCTTTCTCGTACTCAGCCCCAACGAAACGCTTGAACTCCTCGATGGCCTCGTCCTTAACCAGACTAACCGTACAGCCTCCAAAACCACCACCGGTCATGCGGCTTCCCAGCACACCTTCTACTTGCCATGCAGCAGCAGCCAGGCTGTCCAACTCCTTACCGGTCACTTCATAATCATCGCGCAGCGATACGTGACTGGCAGTCATCAGTTCGCCGAAATAAGCGATCTCGCCCTTCTTCAGCGCCTCTACTGCAGCAGCCGTACGGGCTACCTCACCTACCACGTGACGCGCACGCTTCTTGGCAATCGGGTCGGTGATAGCACCCTCAACCTGCTCCCAGTCTTCCGGCGTCAACTCAGCCAGGAACTTAATCGGCTTAACCTTGCTGATCTGCTCAACGGCTGTATGGCATTGGCGCACACGGTCATTGTACGCACCCGAATCCAAGTGGTGAGGACTGTGCGTATTCGAAATAACCACCTTAATGCCCTCCAACTTAACCGGCACATGCTCAAACTCCAACGTGTCGCAGTTCAGATAAATAGCATGATCTTTCTTACCTTGCGCACTCGCGAACTGATCCATCACACCGCACATCACACCGGCGTACTCATGCTCGCAAGCCTGACCAATTAACGCCAACTCCGTCCGATACGCCTTCTCATCGTACCCGAAGGGGAACTTAGCACCCTCTCCTTGGGAGAGGGATGGGGTGAGGTCCGCCATCTCTTCTGTGAACGCTCTCGCGGTAACAACCTCCATCGCTGCACTACTACTCAGACCCGCACCGGCAGGTACATTGCCGAAATACAAAATATCATAACCACTCGTTAACTTTGCCTCGGGGTGACGACGAACGATAATATCTATACAACCCAGCGCATAGTTGCACCAAGCACGGTCGGGCTGAGGCTTAATCGCGTCAATAGGAATCTCATATACCTGCGGCATGTTCAGCGAACGGAAACGCAGCACCTTGTCATTGTTCTTGGCCAGCAGTAACCATGCACCAAAACTCAACGCACACGGAAAAACACATCCGCCGTTGTAATCGGTATGCTCACCGATTAAGTTAACACGACCCGGAGCAAAGAACACCTTCTCTGCCTTTTGACCATACGCTTGCTCGAAAGCAACTTTCATTTCTTGTGTTGTCATAGATATAAATTTTTTAAGTGATTTGATAAAATAGTGTGCAAATTTACAAAAAAATTTTGATATATGCAAAAAAAGTTGTAACTTTGCAGCAGAAATTTAAAAAATTGTGTCATGAGACCCGAATATCTGGTGTATATCCTGTTGTTCATCCTTATAGGATGGATGTTTATCACGTTCTTTTTGGTTTGGAATTGGTACGATGCCGATGACCGCTTAGCCATCGTGCGGATCGGTTCGCGCGATGAGACGATTCGCGCCATCAAACGCGGACATAACCGCTGCCGAGTAGTGCTCTATTTAGGTATCGCCGCCTCACTCGCTTTCAGCGTAGTGCCTTTCCTTATGCGCGATTTTTATACCGTCTTAGCCTATCCCGCGGTGGTCATCGCCGTCAATATAACCATCCTCGTAGTGCTCCATTTCAAGGCCCAAAGCGACATCAACGAAATCAACGACTTCATCGCTGCCAATGAGGAGCAGGTGCGACTCAATGCCGAAGAGTTAGACCGTGACCGCGAACAGTGGCGCAAACAAGCACCTAACCGGAACGCCATCGCCAAAGCGCACATCCAAGAAACCATGGGAGACCAATACGAAACATGGTTCGAAGATGATATTCTCGTGGAACACAATGTCTTAGCCAACCTCGAAGAAGGACTTCTCTACGCCCAAGGCGTCGTCATCCCCTTCAGTCAAATCATGGAGCTGCGCAAGGGACGCAAAAGCCTCAAACTCATCACTAACAACAGCCGCTATCCCTTCGTCAAGATCGATTTCGGCAAACTCCCTATCGACCCCGAAACCGGAGAAATGTATAACGACGAATTGGCGCTTCTTATCAAACGCCAAATGAGTTAACATACCCCGCGTGCCCCTCTCCCGACCCTCGCATGAATCCTCGCATAACCCTCTCATGACCCCGCGCATCAACGAAGAAATTCCCAATACAATCACCCATCTGATTGCTTTTGTGGCTACGCTCCTTATCGCGTGGCCACTCTTGCGCTTAGCCTATCAATCGTCAATCGTCAATCGTCAAATCGTCAATTTAGTAGGAACCTCCTTGTTCCTACTGGGCATGGCTCTCATGTACGCTTCTTCCACTCTTTACCACGCCGTTTCCGCGCCCGCGCATAAGCGACGCCTGCGCGTACTCGATCATATATCTATATATGTCATGATAGCCGGCTCCTATTCGCTCATATGCCTTTCCGTAGTAGGCGGATGGCTCGGTTGGACCGTCTTCATCTTCCTCTGGACATGTGTCATCGCAGGCATCATAGGCAAAACCATCGCCCTTGGCAAATACCCCAAACTATCCCTCGCCCTTTACCTCGCCATGGGATGGACAGCCCTGCTGATGCTGTGGCCAATGTGGAAAGGCATGCCGCACATCGCCTTCTTCTGGATACTCGCCGAAGGCGTCTTCTATACCATCGGCGCCTATTTCTTCAAGCACGACGAAGAACATGCCTACTTCCACGCCATCTGGCATATCTTCATCATTCTCGGCTCCGCCTCTCACACCCTCGCCACTTACTACCTCCTCACCACGACCCTTTAGCACCAAAAGACGAGACCGAGACGAACCCGCACCATAGGATACCCATACAATACCCATAGGATACCCATAGGATAAACTCCTCATTTTACACTTTTCGCGCTTTGACTATATATATACATAGTATATATATACTTTTTTCACCATTTTTAGGGATTACATATGTCTAAAAAAAGTAGTAATTTTGCAGCGTTTTTCAATCATTATTAACTAATTTGTTTTAAATTTGTTTATTTAAGTATGAGAAAATTTTTCCTTTTTGCAGCCCTCGGGCTGAGTATGATATCCCTTGCAACAGAACCATATTATTATAAGACGCTTGTAGATGAGCAGAGCAAACCGACATCCGGTTCTACTATGTTATATGCCTTGGAGTTCGCGCAGGATAGTAGTTTGTATCTCTTGTCCAGTTATCAGACCACTTCTGCCGAAGAGGTAGGCTTGCATTTTGCAGACCAAACCTATCAGGGAGCATCCGTTTCTAAATGGGGTGCTCAACCCGGTGAATATAAGTATCAAAACATGCGCAATTCCTTTCTTGCTAAATTAGATGCAGAAGGAAACGTGATTTGGGCTAGACCGGACACAACAGGCGATTACGATTTGGCAGGCACAGCCCTCGCTCCGACTACAGATGGTGGTATTATGTACGCAGATAAATTCCGTGGTCGTAAAGGCAACTACATGAGTTACATCAACCTTTACAACAAAGATGGTCAATTGGTTGCCAGCAATAACATTGCCTTAACGGTAGATTCGATTATCGTTGATGGCAAAAAAGTGGCGCGCAATGATGCCTTTTCTTGGGCGGCGATAGCGCAAGATGCGGATGGCTATGTCTATTTGGCAGGCTATCATGCGGATACCCTTATTCCTACGCATTTGGATACCATTGCTCCTAGAAAGGAATGGAATTATGACGGCAGTAAGAGCGACGCCTGCAACACCGTTATTCTCAAATACAAGCCTCAATACAATGTATTTATGGACTTGGATTATGTGGGAGCAGTTATCAATAGCGATGACCTCATCAGTGATCGCCCGTTGGGAATGCATATAGAGAACGGCAAACTATACTTAGCCGGTACGTATAAGAATAATGACGGAACCGGTATTTATGCCGCATGTTACAATACCAATTTGGAGCGAGAATATATTGTTTATCATCCTATCAAAGGAGCACTCCAATTTCAGCAAACGGTGTTTGAGAATGGTAAAATATTCGTTTGTGGTGGCATTTCAAAAGGTTCTATCACCATCGGAGAGAAGACTCTATCTACGCAAGGAGAATTCAATCATGGCCTCATCTATGTGATGAATATGGCGGATGGTTCCGTCGTTGATGCGGCTGTGCGGTCGGCAGCTAACAATGCGCTCAATATTACGGTCGCCGCCTACGCAGAAGAGACAGGCTTTGTGGCTTATAACCATGAAACACTGAATGGAATCACAATGGCACTTCATTATAACGACCAGTTGAATCTACTCTCCACCGATACATTGGCTACTGGGGCTTCTTCTATCATCTCTGCCGTGGGAAGGAGACTCGACGGAAAGCAAACAGCGATAGGTTTCCGTACAAGAACTTTAAAAGAATTTGATATGATGGGTCATGTCTTAGATTTCGCAGACGTAACAAACTGGTTTAGTGTCTTGGCCGTCGTGGATGAAGAACATGCGCCGCAGGCTGTTGACAATATTGAGACCGATGATAACCAACCAACCAAGTTCCTCCAAAACGGACAACTTTTCATCCATTATAATGGTAAAGTGTATAACGTATTAGGATATTAAAAATTAAATTTAATTGTTAAGCGTATGAAAAAATTATTTACTTTAGTTAGTGCGGTTATTCTGGCATGCAGCCTTTACGCCGCGCAGTTAGACACTATTCAGGTAGGCGGTCTATGGTATCAGGTGAATGCCGAAGATTCGATTGCTACGCTGATTCGTCATGACAAAAATTTTATTTACGAGCAGGACACCATCGTCATTCCGGTCAATGTAATCGCTCCCGACTCTGTATCTTATCCAATTGTTGCAATCGGACAAGCTGCTTTCTCGAAAACAACCGCTTCCAGCATTACTTTTGCCAAAGGCAGTAAAGTGACCACATTAGGAACACAAGTCTTTCAGTATGCAGTTAATCTGCTTGAATTGGAATTGCCGGAAGGTGTTAAACTGCTCCCAATGACATCCATCCATAGTGCCACAGCAGCCAACCCTATGCAATTAAAGCAATTGACACTCCCTGCTACTCTTGATTCGTTGGATATTTTTGCTACGGCATTACCTCAATTGGAATACTTGATTTTCAAAGGGGCTACCCCTCCGAGCATTCGCACTGTTTATAAGGAGAATACCGGCTATACTCAAAACCCGTGGGAGGTATCTGCCAACAATGCCTGCAACACTGCTAAAACAGCTAAAGTATTGGTGCCAAGAGCAGCGGTAGAGGCCTACAAAGCTACTCCTTGGATAGGAGACTATTTCGAGACGGTTCTCGCTATCAAAGACACTATCGAGTCCGATGGCTTGTATTTTGAGTTGGATAATCTCACACAAACAGCTTCACTCATTCGTCTGAATGCTTCGTTCAAATACGAACTGGATACCATTGTAATTCCGGTTTCTGTCACCAAGGACGAATTAGAATACCCAGTAGTAGCCTTAGGTCAAGGCGCGCTACGTAATACGACCGCAAGCGTTATTACCTTCGCCGAAGGAAGCAAAGTAACCGAATTAGGCATGCAGGCATTCCAAGCAGCTGTAAACGTACAGGAACTTGAATTGCCGGAAGGTATCAAGATCATCCCAATGACTGCCATCCATAATGCTACGGCTTCCAACCCGATGAAAATGAAGAAACTTATCTTGCCTTCTACAGTAGATTCCATTGTGCGTCTCTCGATTTGCTTGCCACAGTTGGATACATTAGAGTTCCGAAGTGTTACTCCTCCGAGTATCAATACCTTCACCGTAGCGGCTTCTGGTTATGTACAGAATCCGTGGGAAGTAAACGTAAATAATCCGTGCAACACCAATAAGGAAGCTGTGGTGATTGTGCCTGAAGGTTCTTTGGAGGCATATAAGAATACCGCTTGGATAGGTGACTATTTCACAACTATCGTGGAGAAAAAAGAACCGGTTGTAGAACTGGCTAACATCGCTGCCTTCAATGCCGCAGAAGATGGCGCAACCTACAAATTGACCCTTACCGACGCCAAAGTAACCGCTTTCAATGATTTGTTTGGTCAATACTATGTAGAGGACGCTACCGCTGCTACCGTCTTCACTGGCGCTGAACTTACCGTCGGAACGGCTCTCAACGGTACTATCACCGGTACGAAGAAAACCAACGATGTAGATTACATAAACGATCCTGCAGAGGCTGTAGAATACGAATTGGCAGTAACCGATGCTACCGGCTTCGAAGCTACCGAAACAACCCTTACACCGACCGTTATGACCATCGCTGAGGCTAGCCGGCAAGAGAATTATGCCAAACTCATCACCATCAAAGATGTGAAAGCAACAGCATCTGGTAAGAATCAGATTCTGACCGATAGTGCAGAGAATACCATCAAAGCGCGTGACCTGTTCGGCGTTCTTTCTACAGAGTTTACATGGCCGGAAGAACTGGAATCCATCACAGGTATTAACCTCTACTACATGAACGGTTGGTACATTATGCCGACCTCTGAAGAAGGCATCGTAGCGAAAGATACCGAAGCCGTAGAAGAAACGAATGCCGATGCCAATGCGAAGGCAGTTAAGTTCATCCAAAACGGCAACCTCTACATCCGCTACAACGGCAAAGTAATGAACGTATTGGGTAATTGATAATTGAAAATTGATAATAGAAAATTGAAAGGAAACGACCCGCTGATGTAGCGGGTCGTTTCTGTACTCTGTACTCTGTATTCTGTATTCTGAACTCTGTATTCTGTATTCTTTACTCCGTAACAATCTCATACGAAACGGCATTGACATAATACTTGCGAACGCTCTTACCAAAAGCGCACGCTTCTTCGCCTTCATGATGATGTTCTTCTGCGGAAGCAGGTTTACCCTCAACAGGCACATCTACCGCTTGTACCACACCGCGTACGCGTAAGGTATTATTCAAGCACTCAGGCGCAAAAGCCTCAAAATCTACCGCATTGCAGCGAAGGAACACACCTTGCTCACCGCCATTAAGGAAAGCTTTCTTACCTCCGTGCTTGCATAAATGCGCACAGTAACCTTCTACCAGTACGGTGTCGTTCAGCAACGAGTCACCTTGGGTCAATACATCGCCTACGGAATAAACCGTCTCAGGCACTTGTTTCGTACAAGCAGCCAGTGCCACCAGCACCACTGCCAAAATTCCTAAAATCTTTTTCATAATTATAAATAGTAATTTTTGATTGGTCAATCAATCGTCCATCGTCCATCGTACATTCGTCCTTTAGAATGTCACTCCCGTCTCCACTCCCACTTGCCAAGCGCTGGCATTCTCATACTGATGCAACGCAGCCTTAGCGGCAACCAACCACGAGAACTTGCCTTTCATCGGGAAAGTGTATTGTACCGTCACGCCCTCTTGCCAGTGTTGGAGGAACATATCATAGTCCACCTTTCCCACAAAAAGCATATTACCTATCGGTAGCGGTAAACGATAATCACCATACACATTGACCAGCACGAGGTTCTTGTGATAATTAGGCGAGATAAACAACAACTGGTAGTAATTATCCGCATTATCGCCGTAGATATATTGCTCGCCGCGTTTCATCTCTATGGCGGCTGAACCCGTCACACGCCAGCAAGGCCCTATATACCCAACCTGCGCCGACA
>JAFSWF010000004.1 GCA_017444615.1 Paludibacteraceae bacterium
CAAAAAAGCGGAGCTGCAATCTTGCTGTTCCGCTAACTCAGGCTCTGGTATTGCCCTCTAATCCGAACAAACAACACTGAGCCCACGCCGGTATATATACGCGTACGCGCATTGCGCGTAATTCAAATATATACACTAATGAGCATCTTAGTGCTGCAATGTTTTGGATTATATGAATTTACCAGATTCGAGTTAGCCAAAACAAAGCGCGTAAGACGCTTTTTCAATATGTCTGCAATGAGTTTTAACTCATTACGGGTGCAAAATTACAAATAAATTTCGATATATGCAAAAAAATCTGCACTTTTGATGCAGATTTTTAATTTTTTGTGGAGTATAGCGGACTCGAACTCCCCACCTCGACACTGCTTTTTATTCTATCAATAAAGCTGTGGTCGCTCCCCGCTGGCTTTATTGTCGAAGCCAAAAATCAATTGGCTTCTTCACACTCTAGCCAGATGAGCTAATACCCCGAAGTGATGTTTGCGAGTGCAAAGGTACAACAAAAAAATGACATACGCAAATTATTTGTCATTTTTTAGCGATTTTTTTCGTTATGACGTCATGACGTAATGTCGACATGAGGAAGGGAAACCATGGGGCGAGGAGGGATGAAAGTTATTCACATTTGCGTGTGCCGTGGCAGTTGGGATAGTCCGAGCAACTCCAGAAAGGTTTGCCGGAATTGGTGCCTTTCTTGGCGACGCGCTGAATCATCGGCTTGCCACATTTTGGACATAGTGGCGCGTCTTCTGAGATGGATTGTTCCGTACGATGTTTTAGACGTTCAGCCGTAAGAGCTTCGGTGAAGCCGCCTTCGACGGTAAAGGATGCTAATTGGCTCTCAATCTGTTTGCGGATACGAATTGTGAGTCGTTCACACAAGACGAGTATTACTCGTGCGGCTAAGATCGAATCATTGGTATTGAGCCAGGTATCGAATTTATGTTTCTGCGCAAGGATATGCAGACTACTTTCATAAAGAACGTCGTCTTTATATTGCGGGGTATCAAACTGGATGTGCGATAGGTTTTTATACTCTTCGGAATGTATGGACCATGGTGTTTTGTCTTGTTGGAGGAGCCAGTTGACGTAGTCGTTGGAAAGTTCAGAGAGGCTGGCACGCGCTACATCAGTTAGTTTCATTTCCGTCTCGCGGGACGTAGCGTGACGCGAAGCTCCTTCAGCGATATTAGCAGTCACGGAACGGGCAGCTTGGGTCATTTGGTCGTATTGACGACCGCAAGGATCGTTCTGGAGATTAAGGAATTTACGGCAGAACTCTTGTGTGGCGAGTTGAATGACGTTCGCCATGATCCATGTATCCAGCCAGAAATAGCTGGGACGATTGATCTTCATGATAGAGGAATTTTCGTTATGACGTCATGACGTAATGTCGACATGACGAAGGTAAATATAAGAGGAACGCGCGTATGTACGCGCGCTCCTTAAAAAATATTATACCACTCCACTGAAGCCCATGAAAGCCATGGCGAGGAGGCCGGCAGTCAGGAGGGCAATCGGAGTGCCCTTCATTGCTTCGGGCACTTTGGCTAAGGCGAGTTGCTCGCGGATACCTGCAAAGAGGATGAGTGCGAGGCCGAAACCGAGTGCAGTTGCAAAGGCGAAGAGAGTGCCGGTTAACATACCGTGCTCAGCGCCCATCGGCAGTTTCTCGGTTCCGTTAGCTACCAAAATAGCCACACCGAGAATACAGCAGTTGGTGGTGATCAGCGGCAGGAAAACACCGAGTGCCTGATAGAGCGACGGACTAATCTTCTTCAGGATGATCTCGATCATCTGCACGAGGGCAGCGATGATGAGGATGAAGAGGATGGTCTGGAGGAACTCGAGTCCCCAAGCAACGAGTAACATCTGCAGCAGATAGGTAACGACGGTTGCCAAGGTGAGGACGAATACCACAGCGGCACTCATACCCATCGCGGTGTCGATTTTCTTGCTGACGCCGAGGAACGGGCAGATACCCAAGAACTGGCTCAATACGATATTATTAACAAATATCGCAGAGATGAAAATCAAAAAGTATACCATAATATTTCAAATTTCAAATTTATGATTTATGATTTATTTTTTCTGCAACTTGTTGATAATAACCATCAAGTAAGCGAGGGCAATAAATGCACCCGGGGCGAGGACGAAGACGAGTGCTCCATAGTTATCCGGGAAGAGGTGGAAGCCGAAGCAAGCGCCTGTTCCGAGGAGCTCACGTACTGCGCCGAGAAGGGTGAGGGCGAGGGTGAAACCAAGACCCATACCGATGCCGTCGAGTGCGCTGAGGCCTACGCTGTTCTTCGCTGCAAACGCTTCTGCACGACCGAGGACGATACAGTTCACTACGATCAGCGGGATAAACAAGCCCAGCACGTCATAGATAGCCGGCAGGTAAGCCTGCATGAGCAGCTGAACCATCGTCACGAAGGTAGCGATGACGACGATGAACGCCGGGATACGTACTTTGTCCGGGATGAGGTTCTTGAGGAGCGAGATCACTACGTTCGAGCAGATGAGCACGAACATCGTTGCCAAGCCCATGGACATACCGTTGATAGCACTGGTGGTTGTAGCCAGCGTCGGACACATACCGAGTACGAGGACGAATGTCGGGTTCTCTTTGAGAATACCGTTCGTCAATGTTTTCAAAGCATTACTCATGACTTACCTCCGTTTCTTCTTCGATAATTACTATTTCTTCCTCAACCACCTCTTCCTCTGCGGGTTGCAGTTGGCTGGCACCGGTATGTGCCTCTACACCAAACTGCTCTGCGTAGGCTTGGTTGACAGCCTTGAGGAATGCGCGGGACGAGATCGTAGCAGCTGTGATAGCATCTACGTCACCTCCGTCTTTGGATACGGTCAACTTACCGCCCTTGCGGCCGATGATGTTCTGACCGGGTTTGTCAGCGTTCTTGAACCAGTGCTCCATGTGCGAGCCGAGACCCGGAGTCTCTTGATGCTCAAGGATCTCATAACCGAGGATGTTTCCTTCAGGATCAAAACCGACCATCACGCGGAACTGGCCACCGAAACCGTCCACGGCTGTCTCGACTGCAAAACCTTCCTGACCGTTCAAAACGGCGAGTTTGGCAGCTTCCTGTTTCGCACGTTTCTGTGCGTTGATGTTCTCCAGCGTCAACATATAGACACCGGCGAGGGCAGCAGCAGCAACCATCGCGATGATGGTGAGGCTGAGTGCCATGTTCTTAAATGAACTTTGTAACTTTTCCATAGCTGTCCTCCTTATTTTTTCTCTGCCGCAAGGGCGCGATTAACTTCGTTTTTCTTAGGTTCGCCGAAACGTTGCGGACGAATCTTGTTCAACAATGGAACGCAAGCGTTCATGATGAGGATGGCGAACGACATACCTTCCGGATAAGCGCCCCAGGTACGGATGACCATCATGATGAAGCCGATACCGATACCGAAGATGATCTTACCCCAGGCGCTCATCGGGCTGGTGACATAATCGGTAGCCATAAAGAAGGCACCGAGCATCAGACCACCGGAGAGCAGTTCGTACGCTACGTATTGGCCTGCCGGCATGCCAGCCGGAGCACCGATCCAAGCGAAGAGGGCTACGGTAGCGATGATAGATACCGGGATATGCCATGTGATGACGCGGCAGCAGATGAGGAACAGACCGCCGATGATGAGTGCGAGTGCGCAGACTTCACCGAGCGAACCTCCCATGACACCAAGGAACGCGTCCTTG
>JAFSWF010000058.1 GCA_017444615.1 Paludibacteraceae bacterium
TGACGGTGCTTTGCCGAGGAAAACCACTTCGGCGTTGGTCGGGATGCCTTCGGTACCTTGGAACACCTGCAGCGTAACATCATCGCCGATGATTTTTACCACCTGTGCCAACTTGCCGTTGACGGTAGCGAGTTCGTCGTTACCTACTCCTTCGGCTTTTAACGAGCAAGTAGCTTTGGTAATTGCAGTAATCTGCGTATATATCTTTTGAAATGCTTTAATTGCCATAAAACTATTTACGATTTAGTCATTTACCATTTACCATTTATTTTCTTCATTTAGCCATTTACGCATTTATCTGCTTTTCTGCAAGGAGTTCATCGAGTTTAGCTCGGTAGGATTCGAACTCGGGGCTATGGAACTCGCAATAGTTCATCTGCTTGCAGAGGTTGATGACACGCTTGAAGTAATCGATTACCTCGAGGAAGGTATCAAAATCGTAGTCATGATTGCAGATATCCATCACCATGCGGAGCAAGTATTGCTGACGCTCGAGCGGACAAACAGCATCAATCTTATCGAAGGCGTCTTGTTGGAGGATGACGAAGTCAATGACTTCGGATTTCCAAAAGGCGATATGGTAATCAACAGGTACACCATCATCACCGAGGATGTTGATCTGCTCTTGGATTTCCTTACCGCGTTGGAGGTATGTCTTCATATCGTTGACCATCGGCAGCCACTCTTTATCAATGAGTTGCGATATGTACTCTTCGAACTCAGGGTATTCCACGTATTTCGAATAGGAGTCGATGGGGTTCACAGCCGGGTAACGCTTGCGGTCCGCACGCGCCTGCTCCAAAGCGTAGAAACAACGTGCCACTTTCTTGGTTCCTTCGGTTACCGGCTCTTTGAGGTTACCACCGGCAGGCGAAACGGTACCAAGGAAAGTGACTGAACCGGTTGCACCATTATTTAAATAAACGTATCCAGCGCGTGCGTAGAAAGCGCCGATGATGGCAGAAAGGTCCATTGGGAAGGCATCCTGTCCCGGAAGTTCCTCCAGACGGTTGGACATCTCACGGAGCGCTTGTGCCCAACGAGAAGTGGAATCCGCCATGAGGAGCACACGGAGTCCCATGGAGCGATAGTACTCCGCGATAGTCATGGAGGTATAGACAGATGCCTCACGGGATGCCACCGGCATGTTAGAGGTGTTGGCGATGATGATGGTACGCTCCATCAGTTTGCGGCCTGTGTGCGGGTCTTCAAGTTCGGGGAACTCTGTGAAGGTCTCCACTACCTCGTTAGCACGTTCACCGCAAGCAGCGATGATGACGATGTCCGCTTCGGCCTGCTTGGAGATGGCGTGCTGAAGGACAGTCTTACCGGTACCGAACGGACCAGGGATGAAGCCTGTACCACCCTCGCAAAGTGGGTTCGCGGTGTCGATGGTACGTACACCCGTTTCGAGGAGTTTGAATGGCCGCGGTTTCTCGCGATAAGCAAGGATGGCTTTCTTCACCGGCCATTTCTGCACCATCGTCACCTCGTGGTCTTGCCCCTCGGCGTCGGTCAGTACTGCGATCACTTCGTTGATTGTGTATTCGCCGGCCTTGACGATGGATTTGACGGTGTATGTGCCTTCGAAAACGAACGGAACCATGATCTTGTGCGGCTGGTGGTTCTCATCCACTTCACCAAGCCAAGCAGCAGCTTCGACCTTATCGCCTACTTTAGCGAGAGGGGTGAAGTCCCATTTCTTGTCTTGGTCTAGCGGGTAATTGTACTCACCGCGTTGGAGAAAGACTCCGGTTAACTTGTCCAAATCGTTCTGCAAGCCATCGTAGTTACGGCTAAGCAGACCAGGACCGAGAGTTACTTCCAACATATGGCCGGTGAACTCTACGGCGTTACCGATTATCAGGCCACGTGTGGATTCGAACACTTGCGCATAGACGTTTTCGCCTATTACTTTGATGACTTCTGCCATCAGTTTTTTGTCGCCTACCGAGATGTAACAAATCTCGTTTTGCGCCACAGGGCCATCTACCTGAACCGTTACCAAGTTAGCGATGACACCTTTTACTTTTCCTGTTGTCATAAGGATATTTACAATTTAATCATTTACCATTTATTCATTTAGGCGTCGAGGTTGACACCTTTTTTCAGGTCTGCTACGATGTCTCGAAAGACACGTTCGCCTTCTTCTACCGTAAGCAAGCTCCATCGATGTAGCATAGCGGCCTCGAGGTAGTAAGCAAATACCATCTCCGGCGAGAAGAAATCGAACTCCGTGCGGTGTTGCAGCCATTCAAAACGGATGGCATCCATTGCTTTCTCACGCTCCATCAGGTCTTCAATCTGCGCGAGGGCAAGAATAGCGGAGTAGTCACCGGACAGTTCATTGAGTCCGAAATCCTTCTGCGTAGTGTGTGTCCTGAGTTGCTCAGCGACCTCACCCTCCCCTACTATCTGCGTCTTCGCGTCAAATCCGTGTTTGCGGCAGATCTGCGCTACAAGCACGTTATTCATGTCGCGGTTGAACTCAAACCACTCCCTGATAAACCGGTTCTTGGCCTTGAGTCCTTCTCCGAGTGTCTCTTCGTTAATGGGCGTGCGGAGCAAATCCAGCAGTTTCTTATCCGATGCCGATAACTGTTCATCAAGCAACTCTTCGAGTTTCTCGAGATTGATCGGAGCGTCAGAGCCTGCTTTCAGTTCGGGTAAGCCGGTTAATAAATACTCGTAAGTCATGACATTTACCATTTTGTCATTTACCATTTGTCATTTAAAACAAAAGGTCAACGAGTTGGGGACGAAGCATTTCTTTGAAGTAAGCGATGAATTCCGCATCACCGAACGCCAGTTTGTAACCACCCTTAGCCGGTTGAATGGTGAAGTCGGTCTTGATACCCTTTACTTCTTGGATGGTCACGCCCTTATCGAGCAGGCCTTTGGCGTTTGCTGCGAAATATTTCTTCAATGCCTCTGCGTCTTTGGTCTCGATCACTACCTCGCCATCTTTCGCCATTTGCTCTGCGAGTTTAGCGATGAGGCCTTGCATGAACTTGGCATCAGCGGTAGCTGCTTTGACACTGTCTGCGGCGATTTTGTCTGCCAGCAGGTTGGTGATTTCGGTCTTGACAGCGTTCACACTCTGCTCAGCATAGAGTTTAAGCTCTGCACGCGTTTTTTTGTCCAGATCCGCTGCTTGGCTCTCAGCTCCTGCAATGATAGCATTGGCTTTGGCATTGGCATTGGCAACAATTTCTTCGGCTTTGGCATTGGCTTTCGCAATAATCTCTTGCGCTTGAGCGTTGCCTTTCTCTACGCCTTCTGCGTAAAGTTTGTCGGTTAATTCAGAAAGATTCATATGTTATTCATTAATTAATTTATGCACGTGTAAAACGAATTTAGCGCATGCGCACACAATTCGGCTGCAAAGGTACAAAAAAAAATTGACATGTGCAAATATTTTAGAAAAATTTCTCTTTTTGTAAAAAAACTTGCATCAATGCTTGCGTATATAAAATATTTTTTGTACCTTTGCAGCGGATTTTGGGAGAAGAATCTTTTCTCTTGAATATTTTCAAGCACATATTATCTATTATTTATGCAATACGAATTACAAAAACTCGAGCGTATGTCGCTCGACGAAGTGCGTGAAATTGCGAAGAATATGGGTCTTAATCCCCGTCGCAATCAATCGATACGCGAGATTAGTTATGCCATTTTAGATGCTCAGGCGGACGAGCGTGCTGCTCAGACGCAGGCGAAAGAAGACGCTCGTGCGGCAGCCGGTCAAGCGCCGAAACGCGAACGTACGCGTGGTGTGAAACGAGCTGCAGCCAAGATCAACACAACGAACATGAAGAGCGAGCAAGTGTTGGCTACGTCCGGTTCTGAGAAAGAGGAGATGGCACAGATGCAAGAACAGCTGAAGGCGAATAATCATCGTCCTAACCGTACGGTTCAAAACGTGCAGCCTATTAACCTGACTACCCCACCGAAGGAAGAGAAAAAGGAAAAGGTACAAAGTACAAAGGAGGAGCCGAAAGTAGAAGAACCAAAGGCCGCCGAAGAGAAGCCGAAGAAGAAAACCACTTCGCGCAAGAAGAAAACAGAGGAAGCAAAGGAAGAGGTACAACGAGACGAAGTTCCAAGCACAAAGGAAGAAAAGAAAGCAGAAGAGAACACAGAAGCTAAAGCAACCCCTGAAGAGCCGGAGGCAGAAGAGAATGGATATCAATTGCCTAACTTAGGAGAAAACGTGATTGCGATGGGTACTTTAGAGTGCGCACCGGACGGCTACGGGTTCCTTCGTTCGGCAGATTATAACTACCTGCCAAGTCCGGACGATGTGTATGTAAGCAAAGAGCAAGTACGTATGTATGGTCTTAAGCCCGGCGACACGGTAGAATGCTCCATCCGCGTTAATCCTCAACCGGATAAGTTCTTCCCGATGGATAAGGTGATTCGCATCAACGGTTTAGCACCTGAGTTGGCGAAACAACGCGTGGCTTTTGAGAACTTGATTCCTCTGTTCCCTGACCAGAAATTCAAACTGTGTACGGGTAAGAACGATCCGCTCAGCGTACGTATCATCGATTTGTTTTCACCTATTGGCAAGGGTCAACGTGGTTTGATTGTGGCACAGCCGAAAACCGGTAAGACCGTGTTACTCAAAGAGTTAGCCAATGCCATTCTAAAGAACAACCCCGAGGTTTATATGATTGTGCTGCTGATTGATGAGCGTCCGGAAGAGGTGACCGACATGGCAAGAAGCGTGAATGCGGAAGTGATTGCTTCGACCTTCGACGAGCCGGCCGAGAACCATGTGAAGGTTGCTAATATCGTTCATGAGAAAGCGAAACGATTAGTGGAGAGCGGACATGACGTTGTGATTCTATTGGATTCTATCACCCGTTTGGCACGCGCTTATAACACCGTAGCTCCTTCGAGCGGCAAAGTACTCTCCGGAGGTGTGGAGGCGCAGGCGTTACATAAACCGAAACGTTTCTTTGGTGCCGCGCGTAATATCGAGAATGGCGGTTCGCTGACCATCATCGCTACGGCTCTTACCGAGACAGGTAGTAAGATGGATGATCTCATCTTTGAGGAATTCAAAGGAACGGGTAATATGGAGTTGCAGTTGGATCGTAAGTTGGCAAACCGTCGTATCTTCCCTGCGGTGGATATTCCTGCTTCGAGTACCCGTCGTGACGATTTGTTGTTACCGCAAGACGTTCTGACACGTATGTGGCAGATTCGCAAGCAGTTGAGCGACATGAACGGACAAGAAGCTATGGAGAAACTGAAGAGTTACATGGAGCGCACAGAGGACAACGATGAGTTTTTGCTGGCCGTTAATGGTGCCCGTTAAATCTTAATAATCGTGTATGTTTTCAGCACTATTTTAATCTCGGCTTGCCTTCGGCTTGCATTCGGCTTTCATTCGACATGCTCTCGTGTGGCTAAAATCTTAACAATAGTAAATTTTGGAAATGGTAACCATCGCTATATTGAACGGTCCTAATCTCAATCGTTTGGGCAAACGCAAGCCTGAGGTATATGGTTCTCAGACGATGGCACAGATTTTGCTGGATATCCAGCGGAGATGGCCCGATGTGCATTTTGTGTACCGGCAATCGAATCATGAGGGCGACCTGATTGACTGGATTCAAAACCTCTCCCCGACCCTCCCCCAAGGGGAGGGAGATGAGGATGTTAAGGGTATCGTGCTGAATGCAGGTGGGTATAGCCATACGAGTGTGGCGCTACGCGATGCGGTGGAAGAGAGCGAGGTGCCTGTTGTGGAAGTGCATATAAGCGATATTAGTCAGCGCGAGGCTTTTCGTCGTGTGAGTTTGCTCACGGACGTGTGCGCGCATAGTATAAAAGGTATTGGAACCCAATGCTACGCCAACGGCGTAGATTGGCTTCTCAATACGTTAAGAGTTAAAATGGTCGCTACGCGACGTTAAAATCGTTAAACTGTTATGAAACGATTATTCAATATATTATGGCTCTTAGCGATAACCGCTAATCTATTTGCAGCTACCATTACCGGTAAAGTGATCGATGCCAGTTCTCGTCAACCGATTGATTTTGCGAACGTTAGTATCATGCGTGATTCCACGCTGGTTACCGGAACCGTGACCGATGCCACGGGTGCTTTCTCCATTGAGGTGGCAAACGGCCAATACGAAGTGGTAGTGCGTTTTATGGGTTATATCGAGCAGAAGAAGTCCTTTACGGTAGCAGGAAAAGCAGTCGATTTAGGGCGAATTGCGCTGAAGGAAGACACCCAGACGCTGAGCGAGGTGGAGGTGGTAGGCCAAGGCAGTTCGATGCGCTTTGAATTGGACAAGAAAGTGTTTACGGTGGATCAGAACATCGCCTCTGCGGGAGCGTCAGTGACCGATGTGCTGGAGAATATCCCTTCGGTGGATGTGGACCAGGAAGGCAATATATCGTTGCGTAACTCTGACGATGTGGAGATATGGATTAACGGTAAGCCGGCCGGACTCAATTCGGAGAACCGCGCGCAAGTACTCCAACAAATGCCGGCAGGTACGATTGAGAAAATCGAGTTGATTACTAACCCGAGTGCTAAATTCAGTCCGGAAGGTTCAGCCGGCATCATCAACCTTGTGATGAAAAAAGACCGGAGTGCGGGTTTTTACGGTTCAGTTCAAGCCGGTATCGATTACGCGTTAGCAGCCCCGTGGACAACACCTCCGGGAGCCAATGCGGGTCTTAATATCAATTTCAATGCCGGTCCGGTAGATGGTTATTTCAATGTGGGCTATCGCTATCACTCTTCTAACGGAGGTAGTACCACGGATCGCTATAACTTAGGCAATAACACCGGTTCGCAAGTTTTGGACAGTTCGCTGATTGAGAGCCATCTGGTGCAAGAAGGTCTTCAGACGCATAAAGGCGGAGGTTTATTTGCTCGTGCGGGCTTCAATTTCCGCTTGGCAGAAGGCCATACCTTGGGCGTTTCGGGCTTTGGCATGGTGAGCACCAATAACCCCGGTTTAGGGATGTCGAACACCAACAAGCGTACATACCTACTTACCGAATATCCTTCCGGCAATGTGATGCGCGATTTTATCCGTAATCAGACAGGTACCGGAGCTCACCCCGGTGGCAATGTGACGCTCGATTATACGTTTGAGATGGATGAACATAAACTGATGGTAAGCGGTACCTATAACCACTTCGGTTTTAATATGGATACCTATTACGACCAGCAAGATTTGGATTTGAACACCAAAGATACGGTCTTTAGTTATCAGGACCAGTTGAGCACGAGCAAAGAGCAAAGCATCGAGGTCAAAGCCGATTATGAATGGAAACCCACGGCGCAGAGCCGTTTGGAAGCCGGATATGATTATACGCGGGGTTGGAGCAACAGTTTTGCCGATGCACATAATCTGAATAAAGATGGTTCAGTAAAAGAAGAACTATTCCCATACTATGCAGATTTTCAAGGTCTGACGCAAAATCATGCGCTGTATATTACGTATGGCAATCGGTTCTGGAACAAGCTTTCGCTTCAAGTGGGTTTGCGGGGTGAATATTATATGCGCCATCTGGAGTCGTTCTATAAAGATGATACGGGTGCGACGCAAGATTCCTATGCTTCCTACCCGAACAAGAAAGACACGGCTTATTTCCAACTCTATCCGAGTGCGTATATAAGCTATGATTTCGGAAACGGACATGAACTGCAGTTGAATTATACCCGTCGCGTTCGTCGTCCATGGGGTCACCAAATCAACCCTCGCATGGACTTTAGCGATTCTACGAATATCAGTTACGGTAATGTAGACCTATTACCGGCATTCTCTAATAACCTTGAACTCAATTACTTAAAGACTTGGGAACGTCACACGCTGAGTGCCGGTGTGTTCTGGAAATACCAAGAGAGGGCTTTTCAGAACTATAAGTACATGGATGGTGGCGTGATGAAGAATACCTATTTTAATATCGGCGCACGGCAAGAGTTAGGTGTGGAGGTAGTGGCAAAGAATAGGCTCTTTGGCGAACTGCTGCAATTGACGACCAGTGCTAATTTCTATTGGAATAATATTGCCGCGGTTAACCAGACGATTGTTCACCAAGGTACACCGATTGATATCAACTTGGCTCAGCAGAATATTTTTGCGGGTTCGGTACGCCTGACTGCACAGTTCCTCTTTACGAAGAATTTCAGTGGTCAGATCCGCGCTAACTATAGTTCCCCTCGCGTGGTAGCTCAAGGAACAACAAGTCATAGTTATTCGATTGATTTGGGCTTGCGTCACACCTTCCTCAATAAACAACTGGCTTTGGCGCTCAATGTGCGTGACTTGCTCGATAGCCGTGCTCGTCGTAATACCACGTGGGGCGAAGGCTTCTGGCAGTTTAGTGAGAACAGATGGCATAGCCGTTCGATTAGTTTCACTATTACATATAATTTTGGCAATCAGAAAGGTCGTCGTAATCGTCCCGATAGCGATTTTGGCGGTAGCAGCAGCGATGATATGGATGACAGTGGCAATAGCAATACGGATAGTAGTTTCTAATTGATAATTGATAATTGAGAGTTGAATGAAAGGTACACAACATCATAGTAAAATTCTTGGGCTGATACTCCTATCGGTTTTCAGTTTTCCGTTCTCTGCTCTCCGTGGTCAGGAAGCAATGAACCGCCCTTACGTGGATGATAAACTCTTCCACTTCGGTTTTCAAGTAGGTATGAACTTTGGCGCATTTGGCGTATCCGATAGCAATCTACCTGTTGCAGTTTCAGGCACAACCGGTGTTCTTCATGCGCGAGTAAGTAGCGTTATGCCCGGTTTCCATGTGGGTTTTGTAAGCGATTTGCGTCTGAGCAAACATGTGAACCTTCGATTCACTCCCGGTCTGCAATTTACCAGCCGCACGTTGACCTATAAATTTGAGAATAACCATTCCATACAAGGTTCACGTCCCGAATATGGCAATACCGTTGATGTGTTGGCCATTCCTATTTATCTGCCGCTGTACTTGAAGTTTTCCGCAGATAGGCAGAGTAACTACCGTCCCTACGTTATTGCGGGTGGTGGCGCCAGTTTTAACGTCAGTCGCGATAACTCTAAACCGGTGATGCTCAATGTATTAGATTATTTCTGCGAAGTAGGATTTGGTGTAGATTTATACTTGCGGTGGTTCAAACTTTGCCCAGAGCTCACCTATCGTATAGGCTTTGCCAACCAGTTATGTCCTACGGATAAACGGCCTAAAGGCTTAGACCCGCGTGATCAATTCTACACCGATGCTATTTCCAGGTTGACAACACATTGTGTTTGTTTGACATTTAATTTCGAATGATGCGCAAGTTTCTCCTTATATTTATTTGCGCGTGCGCGATGGTGGGTTGCCGCGAGTACCAAGTGAGCGACGATTCTTCGCTACGTTTAGCGTTTTCGCATGATACTGTGCGGATGGATACGGTCTTTACACAGCAAGGCAGTTCGACGTTTACCCTTAAGGTCTATAATCGCAATGCATCCGCGCTGGTGATTGACCGCATATGGTTGGAAGGGGGCAAATATTTTCGCCTCAATGTGGATGGCGAGCAGGATTTAAGTCGTCTCACTCGCGTGCAAATCAATGGTGGCGATAGTGCTTTTGTGTTCGTTCGTGTAACGGATTTTGGGGCGCTTGAGGCGGATGGCGTTATGTTGATGGAAGATTTGCTTCATTTCCATATGGCTAACGGCGTGACGCAAGACGTTGTGCTCGAAGCTTATGGTCAGAATGCCGTGCGGATAGGCTATCCTGGATGCGGTAGGAAAGAGTTTCACCAATACCATTTCACAGCTGATAAACCATACTTGCTCTTCGATACCGTCATCATCGGAGGCAAGACGACCATTGATGCCGGTGCCCGATTGTATATGCATAATAAGGCATGTATCTATGCCTTAGGCGATGTAGTGGCCAAAGGAACGTTAGACGCACCTATTACCATCTGTTCTGATCGTTTGGACCGTCTGTTTGATAGTGTTCCTTATCGCTATGCCGGAGGAGGATGGAATGGGTTCTTTCTGCAGGCCAAAAACCCGCAACAATACACCTTTGAGTATGTGGATATTCTTTCCGGAACAGTAGGACTTTCGTGTTATAGCAATTGTTCGACTAACCTTCCTAAGCTGACGATGAACGGTTGCCGCATTCATAACCACACGTTGTACGGGCTCGTGCTGACCAATGTGGATGCAGAGGTATCTAACACAGAGATAAGCAATTGTGCTTCGTATTGCGTCTATTGCGACGGAGGTACACACCTGTTTGCACACACCACAATTGCTTCCTATTTTGGGTACACGAATATCCGCGTTCAAACGGTGGCTAAAGAGGACGCCTCGGCGGTATTCATCAATAATCTGCAGAAAAATGCCCCGCACACTATTTCTTCGTTCTATAATAGTATTATCACCGGTTATCTGAAGAATCAACTGGTGGTGGCGACACCTTTTGATCAATATTATGAAGGTGCTTTTGTGGGCAATTATCTTAAGACCGACACGCTGGCTCTTCCTCAGGCGCATGATAATACCTATTGGCAGGAGAGTGACACGGCAGAGGTATTCCGTAATACCTATTATAAGTATAAGGAATATATCTATTACGACTTCCATTTGGATTCCATCAGCCCTGCCAAGGGTATTGGAGATAGTATTGCAGCCCTCTCCTACCCGATTGATAGAGAAGGAGTTACACGTATAGGAAACAAACCTGACGCCGGATGTTATCAATCGCAACAATAGGATTTTTTGACGGCGTGCATAAGGGACATCAGTATCTCTTTGCCCAACTGCAGCACGAGGCACAGGAGCGTCATCTTCAGCCGCTGTTGGTTACTTTTGACACCCATCCGCGGGCCGTATTGCAGGCAGATTATATTCCTCAACTACTTACTTCGTTAGACGAACGCAAGGCTTTGCTGAGTACCTTTGGCGAAGTGTTAGTACTGCCTTTTGCTGACATCTATCACCTTAAGGCACAGGAGTTTATGCGTTTTCTCTATGATCAATATCAAGTGACTACTTTATTGATGGGATACGATCATCAGTTTGGATCCGACAGGCTGCGTAGCCCAGAGGACTACCGGTGTCTTGGTGAACAAGTGGGTATAGAAGTTCTCAGTTGGGATGAGTTTGTTGAAGGAGAGCGACATGTTTCTTCTACGGAGATTCGTCAAGCGTTACTAAGCGGCCATATGGAGGTAGCGAATGAACTGTTAGGTCGTCCGTATAGTATTACAGGTATCGTATCGCATGGCAAAGGCATCGGTCGTACAATAGGTTTTCCGACAGCTAATATCGTTCCTTCAGATTCGCACAAGATTATTCCTGAGGCTGGTGTTTATGCGGTATATATCAGCCATCAGCATTCAGCTATCAGCCATCAGTTGGCTCTTTGCAACATCGGTACAAACCCTACTATTGGCAATAATACCACCACCATTGAGGTGTATATTCCGCATTTCAATGGTGATTTATACGATCAGGCGCTAACGATAGAATTCGCGCGCCGCATTCGCGAAGAGCAGAAGTTTGATTCTCTCGACGCTCTTCGCACTCAAATTCAAGTTGACCTTACAGAGCTAAAGGCTTAGCCAATTACTCTTCTTCGTAATAGCCTTTTTGGATGCCGAATTGGAGTTCGGCGTCTTGGATGAGTTGGATCTGAACGGCTGTGATGGCTCTACCCTCGTCTTTCAAGGCTGATAGAATATAGTTTAACTGTTCCGTCTCATCTACCTCGCCATCCAGGTACTCCATTTCACCCGTTTGTGGGTCTTCACGCAGCAATCCCTGTTCCTCCAGAAAATCATCCATCAGATCTAATACTAAGAGGATATCGTCGGCCGTTAATTCGCCTCTATCCTCTGCAGGAATAGCGTCGTAGATAAACTGTACCAACTCCCGTTCTTCGGGTTCCATCAACGATAATTCAATTGTGTTATTCATATTTATTGATTGTTTATGATATCCCACTCCAGTCGTTCTCCCACTTTCTTTCGTTCGGTCACGTACCCATCCTCGTAATCATCGAGACCGTAGGCTTTGGCTACAATCTGGTAATCTTCGCTATGATGGCGATAGTGCTGATAGAGTTCGTATGGCTGAATACCTATATGATCTAAACCTTCTTGCTTGCTTTTATCTGCCTGAATATCTGTAATAAACTGCTCCGGGAAGTCTTCCCACGAATAGGATTTGTATTCCCATAACCTCTTCCCGTTATGGCCGAGGAGCACCTCAATCTCATGCTTTTCGGCGATATACAAGGATGTCCATTGGGATTTAATTTCACGAAGTTTATCAAATGTTTGCGTAAGTGTATAAGAATGTATTTCTTGTTCAGGGGGCCAATGGATAAAGAGGCGCACATCATATTTGTTATTTTTGTGCTCTAAGATATACTCTGCAACAATCGTACCTCCCGGGACTAATTTTGAAGTGGGAGCCGGTTGGTAGGCTCGCATCCACGGCATCTCATGCATGATAAGCAATGAATGTCCGTCATAGGGGTTTTTATATGCCATCCATGAACGTATACGCAATTCCGGTGCGATTTCGTTCGTGCCATCTGAGATGCGGACGAACCAAGGTTCATCCAAATGTCTATGCGGTTTATCGTGAGCCAAGCATGCCGCTTTGAGGCGGTGTTCGTTTAGCTCCTGACGTTCCTCTTCGGTCAGAGGATACTCGCTTCCATCTTCGGCGAGCCTTGTAGCGGATAGCCAAAGCTTAAGAAGAACATTAGGAACATGATAAAAGGCTGTTTCCTCACGATGGATTTGATCGTACGGCACTCCTGTGCCATGTGGGATGTTTTTTATAGGTTTAGCCATAGAGCAGAAGACTTTTTCGGTGCAAAATTACGCTTTTTTTTTGGATTATGCAAGAAAGGTACGAAAAAAAGATAAAAATATTTGCATAATTGCAAAAAAAGTATTACTTTTGCAGTTGATTTTGAAAAACGCGGTGTTAGCACATCGGTAGTGCATCGGCTTCCCAAGCCGAGGAGGCGGGTTCGATTCCCGTACACCGCTCTTCGCGTGAGCTAAGGCTCAGAACGATTCTCGACCAAGTCGCTCATAGGATCTTTCGCCTTGCTCCCGCTCTCCCCACAGATTAAAATCTGCGGGGACCCTAAAAAGATCCCACAAGGGGTTATAAAGTAGGTCGGTCTATCGCGGCGAAAGCTGAGGAAAGTCCGGGCAGCATAGAGCTCCACAGCGGTTAACGGCCGTCAGGCAGCAATGTTTGGTCACTACTACAGAGACGAGTCGCCTCCCCAGAGGCGGGTGAAACGAGTATACTGTGGGCTGCAATTCCATGTAAACCAACGTTAGAGCGTTGCTCGCGCGACATTCTTAGGAATACGTTGGAGGGTAGGAAGCGAGAGAAGCACGTGGTAACACGCGACTCGAGATTAATGATAGACGCCCGCAAGGGTACAGAACCCGGCTTATAGACCTGCTATCGCGTCGGCAACTGGCTCGCAAAAGTCCATACCGCTCCGCTAAATGGACGGGCGACCAGTGCCTCCGCTCTCCCCAAAAATTAAAATTTTTGAGGACCCTAAGAATTAGAAGAACACCATGAAGAAGTTTTCGGATATAGTTCATTTTCTACGCTACGATATGTGGCGACGTACGACAGCCGAGTACGATAATTTCTTTCAGAAAATAGGCTACGCCACCATCCGAACCATCGCCCTCGTCATCCGAGGATTTACCAGCAAGAACCTCAACGACACAGCCAAAAGTATCACCTTCTCCCTCATTTTTGCTATCGTACCTATCTTAGCGATGATCGTTGGTATAGCCAAGGGCTTTGACGTGTCGGACATCATCGAAGAGCAACTCAATGCGTCCTTCTTAGGAGAAACCGGCTTAGTACCGACGATTATGGAGATGGTGGACCGTTATTTGGAAACGGCACAAGGGGGCGTTTTCATTGGTATAGGTTTGCTTATCCTCCTTTGGGCGGTGTACTCGTTCTTTCAATCGGTCGAGACGTCGTTTAATAAGATTTGGAATGTAAAAAACTCCCGCTCTATTTTGCGGCAGATTACCACATATATCGCGATTGTAGTCCTTATTCCGATTCTCATCGTTTGCTCTGCAGGTATCAACCTATATTTCCATTCAATGGTAGAGGGCTATATCCATCTCGGCGCAGTAGAAGAAAGTGCGGTTAAGTTCGTGCAATTCCTCATTTGCTGGGGACTTTTCACGTGCATGTACCTTGCTATTCCGAACACCAAAGTAAAATTCCTTCCGGCTGTTATTCCCGGAGTACTGATGGGTACGCTGTTCCAACTGCTGCAAATGCTATCCGTTTATTTGATAGCCTTGCTGAGCCGAACAAGTATCGTCTATGGAGCGTTCGCTACGCTTCCTATTTTGATGACGATGCTCCAATATACGAGTCTGCTTATTCTCATCGGTGCAGAGATGGCGTACGCGATACAAAACAATGAAGAGTTTGAGTACGAGCACGACTTGAATTTAATGTCTCGCCGTTACAAAGACTTTATCACCCTTTACCTTCTATCTGTTATTATTCGCCGCTTCGAAGCGGACGAAGAGCCATTAACGGCTCATGAACTCGCCGTTCGCGACCATCTTCCCATTCGGTTAGTTAACCAATTGCTCTCGCGATTAGAGGAAACGGGGTTGGTTCGTGAGGTATATGTGGAGAATAAAGAGGATCGCACATTCCAGCCCGCTTTGGACACTCATCGCATATCTATCGGAATGGTCATCAGCCGAATTGACGAACAGGGTTCGGAATCGTTCTTGCAGCGTCCTACCGAAGAGATGCAAGCCTTCTGGAACAAGTATGTGCAACTAAAAGACGAGCATCAGACATTAGACCAAATTCTAATTAACGAGATATGAAAAAACTAACCATTTTTGCAGCCGCTTTATTGCTTAGCCAATGGCTACTGGCTGCCCCGAAGATTCAACAAGTAGAGCCTCTTTGCTGGTGGACAGAGATGAACACGCCCTTAACCCTACTCTTCCACGGAGAGGATCTGGCAGACGCACAAGTGACCGTTCAGCAGGTGACCAAAGGCAAAGTGATGAGAGGCGCCTGTTTAGGGCTAGTGCCTACGGGACAACATAACGCTGAGAGCCCTAACTATCTATTTGTGGACATGGCTGTTAACCAACCCGGTACGTATCGTATCACGCTTAAGAAAGGCAAAAAGAAAGCCACTTATGATTATACGATTGCAGAGCGTCGTGAGGGAAGTCGTGAACGTCAGAGTTTCACCGCAGCGGATGTGGTGTATCTTATTATGTCCGACCGATTTGTGGATGGCGATGAGAGCAACAACAGCACTAAGAACACCCGCGAGCCGGCGGATAAGAGCAACCCGAACGGACGTTTTGGAGGCGATATACAAGGTATCATTCAATCGTTTGACCATATAGCCAAGTTAGGTTGCACCACTATTTGGCCTACGCCTATGCTGGGCGATGATGAGGCAGCATGGAGTTACCATGGCTACGCTTGCTCGGATTATTACCATATTGATCCTCGCTACGGTTCCAACGAACTCTATGCTACGATGGTAGAACAGGCCCATGCGAAAGGTTTGAAGATTTTGATGGATATGGTTCCTAACCACTGTGGCGCCGCTCACTGGTGGATGAAAGACCTCCCCTATCAAGACTGGGTTAACCAATTCCCCGAGTTCACCAATACGAACAATGTGTTCACGGCCAACTATGATATCAATGCTTCGGAGTACGATCGCAAACTCTCTAACCGCGGATGGTTTGACACACCGATGCCCGACATGAACCTTGAGAACCCCGATTTGCTGAAGTATTTCCAACAATGGGCCATCTGGTGGGTTGAGTACGCTAATCTGGATGGTTTGCGTGTGGACACGTATCCGTATATTGAGCGCATCCCCGGTAGTTTGTGGCTCAAAGCCATCCGCGAGGAGTATCCGAACCTCAATATTGTGGGTGAGTGCTGGACGCGTCCGGCTCCTGCCGTGGCGTATTGGCAGAGCGGAGCGCGCAATTTCGATGGTTTTGATTCGAATCTGCCTACTGTGATGGATTTCCCAACAGAGGAAGCTATTCGTCAAGCCTTAGAGAACGATGGTCAAGGTTGGGGCAATGGTCTGACACGTGTTTATGACGCTCTGACGCTCGACTACGAGTACGCAGATGTGAATAAGCTACTCACCTTCCTTGGTAACCACGACATGGCACGTATTACCGATGTAGTGAAGGACAAAGATCCTCGTCGCGTCAAACTGGGCTATGCCTTGCTGGCTACTATGCGTGGTATTCCGCAAGTGCTCTACGGCGATGAGTACGCCATGACATCCGCATGTCCGGATCCGAGCAACCACTCCTATCTGCGCGCTCCGCTGCCGTTAGGTGATGAAGTGACGCCGGAGATGCAGGACATGTTCGATTATCAGGCGGCTCTCTTTAACTGGCGTAAGAACGAACCGGTTCTTCATTCCGGCCGTACGATGCATTTCATGAGCCGTGATAATACCTACGCTTTCTTCCGTTATAACGCCAACGAAGCTGTGTTTGTCTTCGCTAACGCAGCCGAAGAAACCCGCACTATACCGACGGAGCACTATGCAGAGATACTGAGCCGCTACAATGCCGTAGGTATCAATCCGCTCAATGGTGAGCGCGTGGATCTTAACCGCGCAGATATCCAAGTGCCTGCTCTGAGCACCCTCATCGTTAAATTGACAAAATAAATGGTACATGGTAAATGGCCAAATGGTAAATAAAGTAAAGACGTGTCCGCGATGCGGAGCGTCTTTTCTTTGTACCCACAACGCGTTGTGCCAATGTGCGGGAATCCACCTAACAGAAAATGCGCGCAAGTATCTTCGCACGCACTATTCTGATTGTTTGTGTAGAGACTGCCTCTTGGAAATCGCTAGTCTTCTAGATTACTAGAAATCTAGAATTCTAGTAAAGTTTATTCGCAAAATGGAGCGAACTATCGGGGGCGTTATTCAGCATATGAATAACGTCCTCGAGCATTTCTTCGGGGTGTACGACGCCGCGCTCCCAGAAATTATTTGCGCCAGTCGGTTTGATTTGCTTACGCCAATTATAGACACGACTGTTCTGATATGCCTTGAACCATGTGTGTTTCTCGTCTATTTGTGCTAACTCTTTTAAGGAGTTACCACCGGCGCCCACCCATACATCGGCGTCATGGAACGCATGCAAACACTCCTCTACGGTCAGCGGAATACTCGTTGCACGCTCATCGTCGTAGAAGGGATACTGAGCTCCTGCGTCTTTGAAGAGATACGCCAAGTAATTCTTGCCGGAGGGAACATACCAGGTGCCACGGAAATTGTTGCCGGACATGATAGAGCGCGAGGCGCTCTGACCGGCTTTGCCTATAGGACCGCTTCGCTGTAAGACCGTTTCACTGTTAGACCGCTCGCTAACGCTCGCTGTAAGACTTTTGTAGCGGGATTCAACTTCGTCGAAGATGGAATCGGCTTCGTGTAGATGTCCGGTGAGCGCGCCGAGGACGCGGATCCATTCGGCACGTGCGAGCGGCGTACCTTCTTGCCATTCGTTGATGTATATGATGGGGACACCGAGTTTCTCCAAGCGCGCTGCTTCCAAGTTGTCGTATTGACCGTAATTGACCGCTAACAGCACATCTAATCCTGCTTGTAACACGCGTTCGGCACTGGGTTTCATGGAGTCGCCCAAGTCGATTTCTGAGCCTTTCACAGGTGTGTAGATGAGTTCAGGATTACACACAGCTGCGAGGTGATCGATGGCATTGAGCGCAAAGAGAAAACCCACTTGCACGGTGGACATCGTACCTATACGTTGTAGGGGCTCCACGATTTCCATCCGTTGGTAAGGCTGAAATACTTCAACGATGACAGATGTGTCAGTTGTGGTGAGTTGAAACCCCTGTGCGTACTTGTTTCCCGAAGGCAGAATCCCCTGCTCCGCAGGCTGTTTGGCACAGCCCACGAAGCAAAGAATCATTAGGATTAGAATATACTGACGTCGTACAAACATAATTTGCGTAAAACTATGGCATGATTACTTTTTGCCACCGAGATTGTCGAAAGCGAAATAGGCAGGAGTATTCAAGCCCCATACTGGATCAGTACGGCTTCCCGATAACTCAAAATAGAGTTCGTCTACTTTACCTAAGGAGCTCAGGTCTACGTATGTCCAGTCAGTAACGACGCTCTTACCTTTTGCCAGATAGAACTCCACTGCGGTGTTTACTGCCTTTCCTTCGAGCGAGCCAGTTACGGTCAATAAGAACCAGTCGTCATCGCCGAAAGCAGGACCACTCCAGTCGCCTTTGGTAATCGAAGCATAAGCGTACACACTATTGGTTACATAGAAACCAGGCACAACAGCTGCTGTAGCCAACTTGATAGCATCGTCGCCGTAGTAATTTTTATTCCATACTACATAGTTTTTGCCTGCATATGCACCTCCAGCGATAGCTTTCCAAGCATCGTTCCAATCAACAAACGTCGTATCGGTATGGTTTGATACCACGTTGCAAGAATAAAAGGAAGTACTTGGCATAGCTACTTGTTGAAAGATAAAATTACCGCTTTGGAAAGTACCGGTAGTGTCCAGTTTGAACTCACTGTTTACTTTAGCAGGGCTGATAGCAGCCTCTTCGAAGGTAGCTACTGTTTTGTCTTGCACTTCACCTTCTTTTTGGCAAGCTGCAAAAGTCATGACTAAAGCAGCTACGAATAAAAAACTTTTTTTCATTTAATTTGTTTGTTTAAATTGTTAATAAATTGAATTAATATAAGTGTTGTTGGCACTATTGCATATGTAAATCTATGGCCCCTCTTATCTCGGTGCTCAGTTCGCCAGTTTGTTCAAACGTCTCATCAACAGCGTTGTACACTCGCACGAAATGTATGGAATCGAGTGTCACGGGGTTTCCGCTTTCATCTACGGCCCAAGAGATGTCAAAGGATGTTCCTTCCGTATCTTTATTGGGTTTATTATCCACGTAGCCGTACTCAAGGATACGTTGAACGGTCTGGCCGCTGATAGTTACTGATTGCGGAGGTAACTTAGCGCCAGTGAGGGTATATTCGTCGGCTGTGAGCCACTGCGGATAATAGGGTTGCTTATGGAATGGGTTTTGGAGTGTGTCGCCTGCTCGGATGTAAGTACGCGAGTAAGAATGTTGCGTTTGTGGGTCGTCGTAGAGGCAAGCTTTGAGTTCGTACCACGTGTCGTCCGGCAGACCGTTGTGGTTCTCATCGAGGCTGACAAGCACTATACCGGGTTCTGAACTTCCGTATTCGGTACTACCGGACATGTAGAAGGCGTTACCAAGGATTTGAATGTCTCTGCCCTCTTTGTTTTGGACGGGATGGTCAAAGCCGAAGGTGATGTATCCACCCCATCCTCCGAGCGAAATCAAGCCTCCTGCGTTATTGGTCATCGACACTTCGCACTTACGACACATGGACTGCGCGTCATCGCCTTCTTCGTATTTAGGGAGTTCGTTGACGAACTGTCCCATAGCCGGTAGATATTCGTACACACGCGTTAGATAAGGAGAGTGTGTAGGCTGTGGGTCGGGTTTAGTGGTGTCGGGCGAGAGCGTATATTCGCCTGTTACACGGCACAAATGTCCCGGTATATCGCCCGTGTGCGCCCGCCATCGTTCCACTCCATCGTAACTAAAACAATGCAGCACACCGGATGAGACATAGTTCTTTGCGTCTGTAACGTAGAGCGCTTGCGGCGTAGCCAATAACCCATACGGGTGTTCAAAAGCAGTAATATCTATGGGCGTAGGTTGCTCGGTCAAGTCAATGGTAGAGAAAGCTCTTAGGCTTCCGGCTATTTGATCGATGATATAAGCCGTTGACCCTTGGATGGAGATAGCACTTGCCTGTACTGAGAGTAGCGTCTTCCTATTGGTATTGTCTAGGATTACCACGGCATAGTCTCGGTTTGCTTCCGACTCGCTTAGGTTTCCTTGACAGCATATCCATAGGCGATTTTGGCTGTCCTTACGGATTCGGGTTGGGTTGAGTCCCACCGGAATCTGTTCTATTTCTTGGAAGGTCTGCAGGTCAATGACGGAAACGGTTGAGTCGTATTGATTCATCAGATATCCTCCGGAGTTGACGACATATAGCTTGTCGTCCATCACTACCAATTCGTCGGGCTGATGGCCCACTTTGACTTCTCGCGTGATTTGTAGCGTGGCAGTGTCTATCTCAAAGACGGAGCCTACTAGTTCCGGCGTAGCCACCGACCCCACATAGGCACTAACGTACAGTTTATCGTTTTTGAAAGCCATATAGCGGCAGTTCGATATCTCTATTTGTCCGATATGCCGCGCTTGCAGATCCATCACTTCCACCTTATGCGAACAGTTGATGACCGCGTAGAGACGTCCTCCATACTGCTGAATATCATTGCCCACATCGCCTAACTCTTTGAGCTGCTTCGGATTACGCGAACCATACCAGTTGGAATAATAATCGCCGGTCTTCAGGTTCATATAATCCAAACGCGCTTTGTTGGAGCCCATGTTTCCTTCGCAAAGGATATATAAGCCACCATTCTGTACTTCGTCCGTGACGTGCGTACCGATGGTAGGATATATAACCTCTTCTCCTCTACATGAGAAGAGGCTGACCGCTAACGCTGTAAGAACAAAGACCGCTGCGCTGAAGGACAAAAGATTTAATATTTTACTGCGATTGTGCATCGTACGTTCTGTTTAGGCATCGGGTAGTTTTGGATTACTTCGTAATCCTGTCCGAGCAAGTTGTTGATTTCTATATTGGCTTTGAGCCAGACTTTTTGGCTATTAGCTATTAACTCCCGGCTGTTAGCCAAACACCACTCACCGTACATCGAGAGGTCGTGGGTGTACCACGGTTGGACGTAATTATAGATGATATTCTCCTGTTGGCTGTAGCGTTCGCCTACATAGATGAACGAATAATTGAAGCCATAGTGGTCTCCGCGTTTGCTTTCCCATTCGAGTCCCACTACGGCACTTCCGCTGTGCCGGGGGATATACGGGATCTGATGACCGAAATAGGTGTCGTTCGGGTTGGTGACGTCAATTGCCGTTTGATAGGTGTAATTGAGACGTGTGCGCAACACAAAGCGCAGCGGCAGGAAGAAAGACATGTCCGCTTTGGCATCCACGCCGTTGATCTTCACTTCGCCTAAGTTGAGCATCGTCCATCGGAACTGCTGTCCCTTGGGATACGCAATGATCTTGTCCGTTACGCGGTTGTAGTAATAGGAGAGTGCGACATTAGCTGTTAGCCATTGGCTATTGGCTTTATATTCCAGACTTACCGAGTGCTGTCGCGCTAATTCCGGACGTAAGTTGGCGTTACCTAAATCGGTGTAATACAGGTCATTAAAAGTCGGATAGCGGTAACTCTGCTTATAGAAGGCATTGAGCGACAAGTCTATGGCAGGGTATGGTCGGAAGGAGACAAAGACACCCGGGGTTACTTTGGGAGAATTGGTGATTGGTGAATGGTGATTGGTGATGGCCGTCATCAATACGGAGGCTTGCAGACGCAGATATTCCTTGATGTTGAATGCCGTTGCAGCCGATAGCCAGTGGCTATGGCGATAGAACCGCTCATCCGTCACGCCGGTGATTTTCTCATCTTTGCGGAGCGCATTAAACTGATAATCATACGCCAGTGACACGTCCCACCATCGGAACAGTTGCACCTTATTGGCCCACGATACATATACCTCTTGCTGCCAATACTGATTATCGGAGGGCAACAAACGCTGGTCGTAGTTGATGTAGTGGGTATAATCGTTGGCGTACTTAGCCACTACGCGTGTGCTCCAACGTCTGAACCACTCGTCCTGCCAGATTCCTTGCACGAAACTACTCCTGTCCCATAGCCTCTCTCCGTTTCGCCACACGTTATTGACGATAGCTCCGGGCACCCCGCGTTCGCTCCAGTAGTTATAACCATGCACACGCCAGAAACCTGTATTGCTGTAGTAGTGATGTAAGCCCAATTCTGCCCGCACGGCATTCACATCGCCGTTCTGACGCACAGCCGTGGTATCGTACGCCGTTTCGCCGCTGGGTAAGACGCGTTTGTAACGGAAAGGATACTTGCCGTCCGAATAGATATATTCGGCATCAATGGTCATCGAAAGGGCATCGGTTAACTTGACATCCACACCGACGTTAGGGTTCGCCAAGGCAAAGGAGCCAAACCGCATTTTTCCGCGCACATGTACGCGCTCGTTCTCCTTAAAATAAGGTTTGCGGGTGGTCATATACACACTGCCTGCCGCACCGAACTCCCTGGCGGACTGGAAGATATCGGATTTCTGACCGTTGTAGAGTTGGATCTCCTCCATATTATCCAACGAGAAGCGTCCTAAGTCCACCTGTCCGTTCTGCGCGTTACCTATCTGCACGCCGTTATAATAGACAGCCGTGTGTTGGCTTCCCATGGATCGCACATTGATGGTCTTGATACCTCCTACTCCACCGTAGTCTTTGAGCTGTACACCGGAGAAATAACGCAAGGCGTCAGCCACCGACAGGGCATTCAGCCTCTGTAACTCTTCGCCTTTGAGCGTCTGCGGCACAATGACATCCTTGGTCAACGCACGCGCCGTTATTTCCACTTCGTCGATCCGGAAATCACGGTATAACGAATCCAACTCCGTATCGCTGAATGCATATACAGAGCCGGCACAAAGTGCTAATATCACTATGAGAAATCTTCTATTGGCCATTGTTCGTCCTAATCCAAGAGGACTTATCAATCGAGCATTTGGCAAGCGATCTGACTTATGCCGTTCGGCAATCACAGTAGCCGGTCTGTCCGAGATTCACACTCGCGTTCTCTTAAATCCAAATGCGGGTGCAAAGGTACAAAAAATAATTGATATGTGCAAATAAATTTGCATAAATAAAAAAAAAGTTGTAATTTTGCACCCTAAACGAATACAATGATGGCAAAAAAGAAGAGTTTACCGCTCTATGAGCATGTCGAAATAACCGGTGTGGCAGCAGAAGGCAAAGCACTCCTGCGAATCGACGACATCGTTTGTTTTGTACCTAACTGCGTGCCCGGAGACATAGTGGATTTGCAAATCACCCGCAAGAAACATAGTTTCATGGAAGGCAAAGTGGTTCGACTCGTTCACCCCAGTCCTGTTCGATGCGAAGCTCAATGCAAACATTTTAGCGTCTGCGGAGGCTGCAAATGGCAGATCTTGCCTTATGATGAACAGTTGCGCTACAAGCAGCAGCAGGTCTTTGACAATTTGACCCGTATCGGTAAAATAGAACTGCCGGAGATACGTCCCATCCTCGGTTCCAAGCATATATACGAGTACCGCAATAAACTGGAGTTCACCTGTGCTGACCGCAAATGGATTCCTTCGGAACTGTTTAACGAACTATCGAGCGACCAAATTGACGAATTAAAGACCGAACCCGGTTTGGGTTTTCACATCCCTAACGCCTTTGACAAAATACTGGACATCGAAGAGTGCCATCTGATGCCGGAGATCAATAACCGTATTCGGAACGGCGTACGCACCTACGCGAAAGAGCACGGACTGACGTTCTATAACGAACACACGCACACAGGGCTTCTCCGCACGCTGATTCTTCGTTCCAACCACAAAGGCGAACTGATGCTTATCGTCGTTTTTGGAGACGGTTTAGAAACGGAGCAAAATAACCGTGCGGCGAAAGGACTGCTGGAATACCTTCACAACGCATTCCCGGAGATTATCTCGCTTTTGTATGTGGAGAATCTGAAGTTCAACGACACCATAGGCGACCAAGAAGTGCATACCTATTTCGGTCAGGATTATATCATCGAAGAGATGGAAGGGTTGCAGTTCAAGGTAGGTCCTAAATCCTTCTACCAAACCAACACCGAGCAAGCCTACGAACTCTACAAAGTGGCACGCGATTTTGCCTTTGACCCATTACCAATTACCCATTACCCATTACCAATTACCAATAACCAATTACCCCTGGTGTACGACCTCTATACGGGCACCGGCACTATCGCTAATTTTGTAGCTCGTCAGGCGCGGGAAGTCATCGGCATCGAATATGTGCCGGAAGCGATTGAAGACGCCAAAGTAAATTCGAATATCAATCAAATCGCCAACACACGCTTCTTCGCAGGGGATATGAAGGATATTTTGAATGATGATTTCGTAGCGCAATACGGTCGGCCGGACGTTATTATTACCGACCCTCCTCGCGCAGGAATGCATGAAGATGTGGTGAATGTGATCCTCAACGCCGAACCCAAACGAATCGTGTATGTCAGTTGTAATCCTGCTACCCAAGCGCGTGATTTGGCGCTACTCGACGCCAAGTACCGCGTTACGGCCGTGCAACCCGTGGATATGTTCCCCCATACGCAACATGTGGAAAATGTTGTGCAACTGGTGCTTCGCACGTAAACCGTTAAACTGTTAAACCGTTAAATTGTTACTATGTTACTATTCCTATTATTCATCTATTTCGTTTCGTTCGCGGACAAACCCGCCGAAGGCACACCTGCTCTGTCGCCCCGAGCCATTGAGCAACGCGCCAAATGGTCTATTCCTACGGACGAAATGGATATGCCTGTATCCGCCATTTACCTTGATTCGCTCCGCCATGCAGGGGCAAAGATCCATCATACCAGCCGGTGGTTCAACGGAGCCACTGTCGAGATGAACGAAGACTTAGCTGCTGAAGTGGCTTCATGGTCGTTTGTCACCGAAGTGGAATGCACACGCGACGATAGCCCCAAACGCGCTTTCTTCGCCCCTTGGCGCGTACACAAAGCGGCACAGGTTTCGTCCTATAGCCCAACAGACGACCAGTTGAACCTCTATAACCTGCCGCCATTGCACCAAGCGGGTTTTGAAGGGCAAGGTATTCTCATGGCCATCTGTGATGGCGGGTTCTACAAAGCCAACACACTCGATTGTTTCCGGCAAAGCGAACTCGAAATGGGGCACTTCGATTTTACGGACGATACGGATGATTTCTACGGTTCGACAGGCACCCACGGCACCGAGTGTCTGAGCACTATCTCCGCTATCAAAGAGAACTTCTACGGTGCCGCCACGAAAGCGCCTTATTACCTCATGCGCTCCGAAGAAGACCCACATGAATCCAAGAAGGAGATGGACAATCTGGTGGCTGCTCTCGAGAAAGCAGACTCGCTCGGCGTCAATGTTTTCTCCGCTTCATTAGGGTATTTTTTCTTTGATAACTACGACTGGGACATCACGTACGACCAGTTAGACGGCAAGACCTACCGCGTGAGCCGAGCGGCTACTATTGCTGCCCGCAAAGGGATGTTAGTCTGCATAGCCGCAGGCAACGAAGGAGATGATGATTGGGAAAAAATAGACTTGCCGGCTGATGCGGATAGCGTTCTGACCGTAGGAGCCGTAACGGTCAATGGCACTATTGGCGGTTTGTCAAGTCATGGTCCCACTGCCGATGGACGCGTCAAACCCGATGTCTGTGCCGTTGGGGTCTGGGCAACTATCGTTACGCCTTCCGGAGCCATCACCCATTCGAACGGAACCAGTTTTGCAACACCTTTATTGGCAGGTCTGGCGGCGTCGTTATGGTCCGCCCTACCCGATGAGAACGCTATGCAGATCCGCGAACGTATCATCCGGTCCTCTAACCGCTATGCTAATCCCGACCCCGTCCAATACGGCTACGGCATACCCGATGCGTGGGAGGCATACCAGATGGATCTGCCTTCCGGCGTAGAAGAGGTACCCAATACCAACGACCAAGGACCAACGACCAAATTTATCCGCGGCGATCAGATTCTTATTCTCCGCCATGGACATATCTACAACCTTGCCGGCCAACGCCTGGATTAACAATGAAGCCCCGACGAATTTTAATTCGTGGGGAGGAGCATAGCACAAAAAAAGAGCAAGCTTACTACATCGCACCGCTACAACCTCCTACCCTTGCTCCGGTCAAGGCCTGGGGGAGTTCAGAGGGAGCTGGTCGTATAGGACTTGCTCTATATCTTTCAAAATCGGCGACAAAATTACTACTTTTTTTTGATATACGCAAATAAAAATGAGAAAAAAGCACTTTTTCGGCGCTTTTTCCTTAATAAACCTTCTTTTCTGCCCTCAGAAAGGGACTAAATTTGCATAATTCAAAAAATAATAGTAATTTTGCACTACAAAACACAATAAGTGTTGAATACATCATGTTTAAGAATTATTTATTGAAACGCGCTTACCGTTTTCGTCGGTTCTGCCACAAGGCGTACGCAACCTTTTGTTCCCTCCATAGGGAGGTGACAATAGGTCGTATTGCTGGGTATATGACCGACTTGGAAATGCTTAAGCAAGGCAGAAGTGTGGCTGTTTCAGCGGCATTGCTGTGTGCTTGCGCAGGACTTGTAGAAGCGGATGAAGGAGTCCCGAAGGACTCCGCGCAGGATCTAAGCCGGCAACTTAGTCTTCAGGAGGTGCTGGTTGTTTCTCACAAAGCTGAAGTTCATTCGGACGCGTATCGTCTTATCACGCAACTGTCCTACGACGACCTCGTCGCCTTGCCTATTCACTCGGTAGCAGATATTTTACAATACCTGCCGGGCGTTGATGTGCGTACTCGCGGCGCTCGCGGTGCACAAGCGGATATCAGCATGCGCGGTGGTACCTTCGACCAGGTGTTAGTACTGCTAAACGGCATCCCGCTCAACGATGCACAGACGGGCCACTACACACTCAACATGCCGGTTTCAACCGAACTGATTGAACGCATCGAAGTGCTACAAGGCACCTCTTCTAACCTCGTCGGGGCGTTCTCCGGAGCGATTAATATCGTTACGAAGTCTCAAATCACCAATCACCAATCACCACTCACCAATCACCAATCGGAAGTCCTGATAGGACTTACGTCTGGCATGAACGGGCTGGTTAATCCGGAAGTAGCGGCATCTATTCAAGCAGGGGAGACACAGGTGAACCTCTCTGCCGACTACAGCCGTGCGGAAGGGTATTATGCGCCCTCGCCTTCGGAAAAAGAGGCAATAGCCTTGCGTAACAGCGATTTTCAGGAGGCGAATATCTACACCCAAGTGCGTTGGCAAGGCTTGGATGTGCAAGCCGGTGCGCAATGGAAAAATGCCGGTTTGGGAATGGGCTACGGTTTTGGTTCACAGGACCAGTTCGATGCCACTCGTACGCTCTTCACTTCGGCCCGTTATACGCATCGATGGAATGCGTGGCGGCTGGACGCACAAGCCGCTTATCGCGCTAATTACGACCGCTACGAATGGCATCGAGGTACTGCCAGCAACCGCCATTGGAACCATACCGCCTCTGCGGCGATCTCCGCGCACTACGCTTCGCGTATAGGTACCACTTCGTTCGGTATTGGAGCACGCAATGAGAACATTTCCTCTTCGAATCTGGGTAATCATAACCGCCTGCATCTCAATTACTTCGCCGAACAAACTTTCTATTACGCAGGTCTGTCCGCTTCGCTGGGTGTGAACGGAACCTATAACACGCAGTTCGGCTACCATATGGGCGGTAGTGCCAATATAGGCTATGAGTTCGTCCGCAATAACCACCTCTATCTCAACGCCAACCGTTCACTGCGCATGCCGACATTCACCGACCTCTATTACGATGCCGGTAACCAACTCGGCAACCCTGCCCTCAAACCCGAAGAAGCATGGCTACTCTCCTTTGGTTACAAAGGAGAATTCCAATTAGGGTCTAACAGTACGAAGGACGGTCTAACAGCGAAGCGGTCTAACAGCGGTAGCGGTCTAACAGGCGAAGCCGGTCTAATATCCGTCGCCCTCGACGGCTATTACCGCAACGGACGCAACATCATCGATTGGGTTTATGTGCCGGAAGACACCAAACGGCCTTTCCATGCGGCCAACCAGCAGAAAGTCAATGCGGCCGGTCTCGAACTGTCCGTGGCGTATCGCTTGAACGAGTGGCTGCGATGCGTCTCTATCAACTACGCATACACCTACTTGGATCTGGATCTCAAGCAAGCCGGTTCGCGCTATCTCGACTACCTTAGTCATAAACTGATCATACGGCTCGAACACGGCATCTACAAAGGCTTCGGGGCTTCATGGACCGTCCGTTTTCAGAAACGCGAAGGACAGTATAACGAAGACGACGGAACAGTTCGTGACTTCCAACCCGTCTGGTTGCTCGATGGATCGGTGTTTTGGCAGAATCGTTACTTGCGCATCAGCGCGGAATGTACGAACATGACCAATACGCGCTATTACGACTACGGAGGAGTTCTCCAACCCGGCGCTTGGGCGCTAATAGCCATCCAAGCAAAACTGTAGGTTTTTACACAGCACATTCCCAAAATCTTAAAAAAAATTACAGCATTTTGGAAAAAAGACACTCATTTTCTTGCGTGTTTCAAAAAAAAGCAGTAACTTTGCGGTCGAAAAAACCAGTGCTTGGTAATTATATGAGTATATCGGCTCTGATAAGTGAGTTCGAACCTATCTCGCTCAGCGAGATGGAGTCTGTCAAACTGATGAACCGTATCGACACCAAATACGCGGTGCCGATAGCGGTTCTTCCGGCTATTTTAGAGGCGGCGAAAGCGGATTATTTCGCCCAAGAGATAGACGGCAAGCGCATCGCCACCTACGACACCATGTACTACGACACCGACACGCTCGACATGTACATCCGTCACCATGACCGCCAACTCGTGCGGCAGAAGATTCGCGTGCGCCAGTACGTGGATAGCAACCTCACCTTCTTGGAAATCAAACGCAAGAACAACAAAGGACGCACGTCCAAGAAACGTATCGTCGTGCCGGGCTTTGACATCACCGCAGCTACGCAAAGTAAACTCAAACACAAGCACAAAGAGGACGAATTGCTTACCGTAGCAGAGTTCATCGACCATAAGAGCCGCTACACATGGGACAGTATCACGCCCCATCTGTGGACCAAGTTCCATCGTATCACGCTGGTCAACAAATTGAAGACAGAACGGCTCACCATCGACATGGACCTCGTGTGGGAGAACGTCATCAGCGGTGAGACCAAGACCTATCCGGATTTAGTCATCATCGAACTCAAACGCGACGGCAACGTGCCTTCCAAAATGACGCATATCATGCTTGACCACCGCATCCATCCGCTCAAGATCAGCAAGTACTGCATCGGCACTGCCCTCACCACTCCCGGACTGAAACGCAATCGCTTCAAAAAGAAAATCCGCAGCATCGAAAAAATGCTAAATGAATAAATGGTAAATGATTAAATGGTAAATGAATTTATGTTACTGCAACTTGATTTAGCCAACCCCACCTTGGAGTTCCTTGAGAACGACCCGTCCATCGCCGAGCGTTTCGGTGCCACGGACAGCATCTCTTATCTGATGCACAACATCGCCGATTTCCTCGGCGTTAGTGAAAACCTCATCACCATGCCGTTGATGTTCTTCTTCAACCTGCTCGTGTCGTGGCTTCTTATCTACTGCGTCTATTACCGTTTCAGCCGTCGCCGCGACTACTACGTGCAGTTCATGCTCTTCTCGTCCGGTATGTTCGTGCTCCTCTGGCTCATGCAGATCCTTGACATCCAGACAGGCTTCGTGCTCGGTCTGTTCGCCATCTTCGGCATGATCCGTTACCGAACAGAGACGGTGCCTATCCGAGAGATGAACTATATGTTCCTCATCATCGCCGTCTCGGTCATCAACTCTTTGAGCCTCAAAGCGGACGGTTTAGCGTGGTACCTCTTGCTCTTTGCTAACATCGTCATCCTCGCCCTCGCATGGGCTTTCGAGGCTTGGCAGGTCCGCAAACGTACCTCCACCAAGATCATCCTCTACGAGAAGATAGAGAACATCAAACCCGAGAACCGTCCTGCCCTCATCGCTGACCTCGAAGAGCGCACCGGACTCAAAGTGCTCGACCTTGAAATAGGACATATCGACTTCCTCCGTGACGTAGCCTATATCAAAATGACCTACCCCCTGGAAGCCGGCAAAATCAACAATACTATCGACCAAATCACCAAGTTCAAATGATGAAATCTAACAGCGTTAGCGGTCTAACAGCAAAGCGGTCTAACAGGCTATTTATAGCCGTTCTAACAGCGTTAGCGATCTCCCAAGCGGCTCTCGCCGTCGATTACAACTCAACGGGAGAGACGCGGGAAGACATCGTTCAGATGCGTGTCGGAGCAGATTTCACCAAGAAATGGGACTGCGGCGTGCGACTGCATATCGGCGAAGAACTGCGGTTTAACTTCTACGACGTGGAGCAAGGAACGACCGCCAAGAGCGTAGCCGTGGATACGTCCTACGGCGCATCGTTCTACAAGTCCTACACCACCCTCTCGTTGGCGTACGCGCACCCGGAGTTTAAGTACCTCAAAATCGATGCCGGTTATACCTTGCGTCTCTTCGGAAACAAAGGGTTCTCTGACCCCAATGAGTTCCTCCGCCACCGTGTCTTCTTCGGCCTCACCGGTTCGGTCAAAGCCGGACAAATCGTCAAACTATCCCTGCGTGAACGCTTCGTCTGCGACATGCGCACAGATAGCGTCAACGTGCTCGAAAAAAGTAAGAACGCGTGGTTCCTCCGCAGCCGTCTCGGGGCTGAGTTCTCCGTCCCCGGCAAACCCGTCAAACCCTATCTCTGGTGTGAACTGGAGAACACGCTCAATGCACCCGAATACCAGCAGAACAACGGACAACAGTTCATCAGCCATGTCCGCACCCAAGTAGGCGTCAAATGGCGTCTTACCAAACTCAGCAGCCTCGATTTCTACTATCGTTTCCAATACGGATACGACCGAGACATCAACATCACCAAGAAAAAAAGCTACATCCAACTCACCGAGGAAAAAGCCTTCCTCCACGCCATCGGTATAGCCTATGATTTGAACTGGTAAACTTCGTTCTCTTTACTCACTCAAACCGTAACCCCAGCACGCTTACATCCGCACGCTTTTTCAACTGTTGTGTGTGCCATGACAGATTACACTACATATCGCCCCGATTCTGTGCTCTTTGAGCGCAATCCGGTATGTGGTGTATGTTGGCGTGTATGCATGGATATGTGCGAAGAATGGGGCGGTCCGATTCAGTTTGATTTGTTGGCCAGCATGGAGGTCGCAGATAGGCTGTGTCAGCGTCTTATCAACAACACGTGGACGTTGCGAGGAATCGAATATTACTACCATTGGTTAGAGGCACAATTAGGGTTCTCGCGTCCTGCCATCACCTGCGCGGCGGCGACCGTTTGCTTGTCGCTGCGGCTGATGGATGATGCACCTGAACCACTGCAACAAATGGGCGAAGATATGCAGGGATTATTGTGGGGGGAAGGAGGCGAATTATATGACAATATGCGCTGTGCCGCACGACAACAAGACATCTATCTTACAGCATCCAATTATGGCGAGATTCCGCCCGACCCCGGAGCATCTCCCCAACGGAATGGGGAGAGTGGCCTCCGCCTAGAGGGGCAGCAAAATAAAGAATTGAGATACCAACTGGACCAACTATCGCAGGAACTGAGAGACATGAATAAACAAGGGGAACAATATACTATCGGAACGCAGAACAATTACTATGCACCGGTGACAATCAATAATTATGAGCGTTCAGATGACAGCCTTCATTCTTCTGAGGGAATAGATGAGGTGGAAGTAGCGGCGGAGAAACGCCATTTCCCCTTGTTGACACCACAGTGCATCAGGGAGGGAAAGGTGCAGGCGGTAGAGGAAGAATTGCGGAGTGCAGCGAAAGGCTCGGCAGCGAAATTGATACAATGTATTCGGACGAACGAAGCCCTTGGTTATCTGGATACTAAGAACATGAGTTCGCAAGCATTGTACGACGCACTAAATGCCTATTTCGGGTTGAAATATAGCGTCCGTAATTTCACTAAATATCGTCATTAGCAGTTCCGAAAAGTACCGAACAAAAGTTCCTTACAGTTCCGTTTTAGTTCCGAATAGTTCCTTTTAGTTCCATAATGCAGTCACAATTTCTGTGGCTGCTTTTTTTGTTATACCTTTGCAGCGGATTTCCAAAACAACCCGGCGCCGGGTTATTGTTTAACCCGCTAGTAAGCTAGTCAACTAGTAAGCTAGTCTACTAGTAAAAAACATTATTACGCATTATGATTATCAAACAAATTCCACCCGCGCTCATCAGCGGCAAAACTTATTTCGCAGACGAAGAAGGTAACATCATCAACGCCAAAGGACGCAAACTCAAAGTTAAATTCAGTCCATCTAACCGAGATTGTAAGAAAAAAGGAGGTAGTTGTTACCCTCATGTTAGCCTCGACAAAGAGCGCCGCATCCACTCACTCGTCTGTGCCACTTTTTGGGGCAAACCCCAACCCGACCA
>JAFSWF010000059.1 GCA_017444615.1 Paludibacteraceae bacterium
TATGTCGCTTTTCCAATAAAACCCACGACACTCGGAACCACAATCCGATGCTCTACCAACTGAGCTAAGACCACCATAAGCGAGCGACCTCGATGGTCGCAAGCGCATTTGTGATTGGTGATTTATAATTGGTGATTACTCACTACTATTTCACCTTTCTCACAAAAGCGGGTGCAAAGGTACAACATTTTTTTGACATGACCAAATTTTTGGGCAACTTTTTTCAAAAAAAGTGTCTTTATCGCAAAATTCGGATAGAATAGCGGGGATATTAGAAGGGTTTATGCCCTGGTTAGAGGGCTCTTCGGTACTATTCGAAGCTATTTCTCCAGAAAGATGCGGTAATATCTTCCCATGAGAACGGGGAATCTGGAGTGCCCTGCCCTACTCTTTTGTATAAACGCTGGTTGGTTTTCTCGCTTTTTAGTCCGCCCAATTCTTCGATATATGGTCCGAACTTGAGAAAGTCGAAAATATCTAGGAGGCCTAGGTGTCCTAGGCTACCTAGGTTGTTTGGGTCGGCAGGGCGTCCTGAGTACCAAGCGGTTTTAAGAGAAGCCTCTCCCCGCCCCTCCCCTAAAAGGGAGGGAGAAAGGTTGGCATCTAGAGAGCGCTTCTTTATATGCTCAGCCAAACGGGCGACTTCGGCGGGATCGGCATCTCCGCCCATGAAGCAGACACAAGTGATAAGGCTGGCGTACTTGGCGATGAGAGCTTCGAGGAGGGCTTCGTCGAGGGGTTCGCCTATGTCCTCCCAGAGATGTTGTGAGTGGCATCCGGGACAATGACAAGGACAGTTAGAGAGATTCAGAGCGAGTGTTACCTCGCCCGGAATCTCCTGAAATACTATGTCATACGAAGCTACTTTGAGCATTCAGCCATCAGTTTTCAGCATTCAGCTAGCATTGTGGTGCTTTTTGCTTCTCGGCGTAGTAGCGTTTAGCGGCTTCGCGTTGACGCGCTTCGGAGAAGTTGGACACACGCTTCATGTAACCGATGACACGAGTGAGATAGTCCACGTTCTTGGAGTGGCAATGCGGGCACTCGTGGAGGTAACGCTTGTCTATATGGCCGCAGTCGTTGCAGACAGTGTTGGGGATATTGAAGGTAAAGTAGTTACATCCTTCTTGTGCTGCCACGCGGAGGAGTTGGCGATATTGTGCCTGCGAGAGGTGTTCCTCGAGATTGCAATGGAGGGCCGAACCACCGGTGAGGTGCTCAATATATTTGCGTCCATGGAGACGGAAGCGGTCGAGAACGTTGAGGGAGTTATCTTCTACGATGTAGAAGTAGCTGTTGTAGCAATCACGCGGTACTACATAACCGTCTTCGCGGTCCCATTTAGCGTGCTTAACACCTACGTTCTCTGCAGGAATCATCTCGCAGTTGAACATCACATCCTTGGTACGATATTCTTTGTTTTTCTTCTCGATGATACCGAGCACTTCCTGTACAAAAGCGGTGTATTCGGGTGTATCTTTGATCTCGAGTCCGAGGAACTCTGCAGCTTCGACGAGACCGTTGACTCCGATGGTGAGATATTGACGACCGATATTGATATAACCGGCATCGAAGAGCGGAAGCATACCTTTGGCCTGTAGGTTCTTAAGGTTCTCGTTGTAAGCGAGTTGCACTTTGTGCATCAAGTCCACGATATCCTCGATGTATGCCTGGTATGGGATATTGTTACGTACCGCATACTGGATAGCTCGGTTGAGGTTGATGGTGAGCACGGATTTGGAACCTGTAGAGATACCACCTGCTCCGAGGGTGTAGCTGAAACTGTTGTCGGTGATGGCGTTACGCAGACGGCAGCAGGAAGAGAGGGAGTCGGCGTTGTCGGAAACGTAGGTGAAGAAGGAGTGTCCTTTGGCGTACATTTCTGCCGTAAAGTCTCCGTACTCTTTGTCTTTGATGTCTCCATTCTCTGCGAGGAGCGCCATGGTCTCTACGGGGAAAGTGAGGACAGTACGTGTACGCTCTTCGTTGAACCAGTTCATGAAACGTTTCTGCAGCCAGTTGAGACTCTCCCAGTGCGGCGCTTCGCCATTCGGGAAGCGGAAGTTCTCGAACAAACTCTGGAAATAATAGCGGTCGTAGTAGCTGATGTTCCAGAACACAGACTGGAAGTTACGTGCACCAGAAGGTTGGTTGAGGCTATAAACGACTTGCTGGAAGCAATCACAGACGATGCGATCAATGGTACGACGCTTAACGCTCAGGTCCACCACTTCATCAGCGCGGAGGTAATAATCCTCACCGTACTCCTGCTCGATGAAGTAGTTCATATACATAAGGAACTCGGGCGTAGCGCACGCGCCTGATAGCATGGAGGATACCATGAAGACCATGTTGATGAATCCGCCGCAGAAGGACTTGAGGTTCTTCGGAGGCGTAGCGTTACCGCCGATGGACTTGGTACCACCGATGAGCCAGGGGTACATGGTGATGGAGGCGCAGTAGTTAGCGAGGTTGGTCTCATCGTTCTTGTAGATAAAATGCTGGTTGAGAAGCGACATGTAGCGGTCGGAGAGTTCCTTACCATACATATCTTTGATACGCTCGGTGAGGAGACGACGGTTGAGACGGATGAATCCCTGTTTGGGCAGTTCGCCGATGAGGGTGGCGATGTTCTTGTGCTCCACGTTCGCGTTGGCATCGAATTTGGAACCCTCTGCCGCATTGGACGCCTGCACATAGTTCATCATAAAATCCAAACGACGTTGTGTCTCACGATCCTCTGTGTGTCCCTGACGGTAAAGGATGAAAGCTTTGGCAACTTGGTAGTACCCCTCAGCCATCAAAGCGACCTCCACTTGGTTCTGGATCTCCTCTACGGTCGCATTGTTATGAACTCGTAAGTGCGAAAGGATAGCCCCTAAAGTCTCCTCAGTCGCAAACGCACCTACCGCTAAGAATGCCTTCGCAATGGCATTTTTGATTTTGTCGATGGTGAATAATTCTTTCTTACCATCTCTTTTAATGATGTATGTTTCCATAATATATGTTGTAGTATAAACGTATTCTCTTTCTATATTCGTTATGCCCTCGACAAAGGTACGAGTATTGTCTAGGATTAGTTCGACAAGACTCCGATGATCCTTCGATTAAGTCCGTTTCTAAACAGGCGGAAAATCGGTGCAAAGGTACTACATTTTTTTTGATTGTGCAAATATTTTGGCAAAAAAAGTTTTCAACAATTTTTAAAAGTTTTCCAAAACAAAAAGCTATATTGCTTGTTATGTGCATGTTATAATTTTAACAAACATTAAAAATTGTCCAAAAATAAAAAGTTATTAACAATATGTGTTGTCCAATTTGCTGAATACCCGTTATGCTCTAAACAAAAAAAACTCATTTTTTTTCGTCAAATCCTTGCTTATTCCATTTTTTTGTTGTAACTTTGCACGATTTTTGTATCGAAGATTGATCTATGATAAACAGAACACTTATACGAACGCGCGTAGTGCAGACGCTCTTCGCGTACTATCAGAACCCGGGTAAGACGCCTCTTACGGCTCGTAAAGAGTTGATGAAGAGTTTTGCGGACACCTACGATTTGTATTTCATTTTATTGGATTTTATCAACGAGTTAACAGCTTACGCTCAGCGTCAGTTGGAGGAGCAACGTGCGCGTGCTCGAGCCACTCACGCGGAGTGGGAGCCTAACCGTCGGTTGGTAGATAACCGTTTTGCGAAGCAGGTTTTTGAGAACCGCATGTTGCGGAATCGGATGACCGAGCAACAGTTGAGTTGGGATAGCGGCATGCCGGCGGTGATTGATATTTATCATCAATTGATAGATAGCGATTTTTACCGCAAATACACCACGGCGGCTTTGTGTACGTACGACGATGATAAGCGTATCTGGAAGCAGATTTATCAGTATCTGCTGCAAGAAAACGCCGTGCTGGAAGATTCGTTGGAAGAGATGGAAGTGGTGCTGGACAAGGCCAATTGGGTAACCGACATGGACGTTGTGCAGAGTTACGTGATGAAGACGATTAAGCGTTTTCAGGAAGACAGCACGCCTGACACGCCGTTGCTTGAGATGTTTGACAACGAATCGGAGATTGCTTTTGCAACAACGTTGCTGGAGAAAGCGATAGAGGGGCATAGCCGGTTTGAGGAGTTGATCAACCGCCACTTGAAGGGTTGGGATGCCGACCGTGTGGCCTACATGGACCGTATTATTCTGGAGGCTGCGCTGGCGGAGATTACCTCGTTTGAGGAGATTGCCATCACTATTTCGCTGAACGAATATATAGAGTTGGCGAAAGCTTATTCGGGGGATAAGAGCCATCAGTTTGTGAACGGTATCTTGACGGAGATCTTGCGCGATCTGAAGGAAGAAGGGCTATTCAAGGCGGTGGCGTTGAAATAAATTGATAATTGATAGTTGATAATTGATAGTTGATAATTGATAATTAAAAATTTATAGTATTATGTTGAATTGGATTTTATTGCAAGACGTAGCTGATGCTGCGCAACCGCAAGGCAGTCAATGGTCCTTTTGGATCATGATGATTTTGATTTTTGTAGTGTTCTATTTCTTTATGATTCGTCCTCAGACGAAGAAGCAGAAAGAGCTTCAGAAACAACGCGAGTCGATGAAGAAAGGCGACAAAGTGGTAACCGCCGGTGGTATCTTTGGCGAGATTAAAGAGGTTCAGGAGAACGCTTTCATCATCACGATTGCTAAGGACGTGACCATCAAAGTGAGCAAAGAGAGTGTCTATGCAGATGCTACCGATGCGCAGCAGGCACAAGAGAAGAAATAATTGATAATTGACAATTGATAATTGATAATTGGTGAAGGTTGAATGGTTCAAACGGGTGAGATGGCGGGATGTGTTGACGTTCTTGCTGTTCTTCGTACTGGCCTCAGCGTTATGGTATGGTCATGCGATGCGCTCAGTTCGTAACACGCGTGTGCCTGTGCTGATTAGTTACACCGGCAAACCGGGTTCGATTGCGCTTGGGCAAGAAGGCTTACCGGATACCGTGCTGATAGAAGTGCGCGATGCGGGTCAGCGACTGAATGTGTATTTCAGCGAGCCGCTTCGTTTGACCATAAATCTGCAACCTTATATCCACGGCGATAAGGGCACAATTCGTATTCCTACGGATGTGCTGCGCCGCAGTATCAGCGATATATTGCTGGGAACGAGTCACTTGATTGCCACCTCACCGGAGGAGATTGTGTGTACGTATTTTACGGAGCAGGAGAAGAGCGTTCCGTTGGTTAACGCGTGTGCGATTGATTTAGCGGACGAGTACCAGATGGTAGGAACGCCTACGTTGAGTCGCAAGCGTGTTAAGTTATACGGTCAGGACAAAGCGATCGCTGCCATTGACACGCTCTACACGGCGCCTTTGCAGTTGGATGATATGAGCGACACCGCGGTTATCCGTGTGCCACTGGCTATTCCTGCGGGCATGCGCGCGGAAGTCGATTCGGTGGACTTGACAGTTATTGCCGAGCGTTTCACGGAGCGTAAGTTCGTGCTGCCTATTCGTGTCAAGAACGTACCGGCGGGTTATAGTATCCGCCTGTTCCCTCGCGAAGTGGAAGTGAGTGCACGAGTTGGGATGAGCCATTTTGCCCAAGTACACGCGGAGGATATCCAAGTGATTGCCATGTACACGCCTGAACGCAGAGATAAACTGGAGGTAGAGTTGCAGTACAGCAACCCGTATATAACCGCAGCGTGGGCATATCCCGCGGTGGTGGAATTTTTATTAGAACAATGAGAGCTATTCAGATGGTGGACCTGCAGACGCAGTATCAGCGGCTTAAGCAGGAGATCGATGCCGGTATCGCAGAAGTGATAGCGAGCGCGGCGTTTATCAAGGGTCCGAAAGTGGCGGCTTTTCAGCAGCACTTAGAGGCTTATACGGGTGCCCAGCATGTTATCCCTGTGGGTAACGGCACTGATGCGCTGCAGATAGCGCTGATGGGGCTTGGTTTGCAACGCGGCGATGAGGTCATCACACCTACTTTTACGTTTATCGCAACGGCAGAGGTGGTGGCATTGCTGGGTTTGACACCGGTGGTGGTAGATGTAGAATGGGAGACGATGAACATGGATATCGATTCGCTGCGGAGGGCAATCACGCCTCGGACGAAAGCGATCGTGCCGGTTCATCTGTTCGGCCAATGCGCTAACATGGAGGCAATCATGCAGATTGCCAAAGAGCATCATCTGTATGTGGTGGAAGACGCTTGTCAGGCGATTGGTGCGCAGTACACGTTCGCTAACGGCGAGACAAAACAAGCAGGTACGATAGGCCACGTAGGTTGCACAAGTTTCTTCCCATCAAAGAACCTTGGTTGTTACGGCGATGGCGGAGCAATCTTCACCAACGATGACACGTTAGCGGCTCGTATGCGGGCGATTGCCAATCACGGGATGGTGGTTCGGTATCATCACGACTCAGTAGGTGTGAACAGCCGGCTGGATAGTATTCAAGCAGCTGTACTGGACGCTAAGTTGCCGCATTTGAATGCGTTCATTGCGGCTCGTCAGCAAGCTGCGGCGTATTACGACAGGGCGTTTGCGGGGTGTGATAAACTGCTGATACCGGGTCATGAACCGCAGTCCACTCACGTGTACCATCAATACACGTTACGCGTGATAGGAGCAGATAGAGATACGCTGCGCGAACGATTAGCGGAGAAAGGCATACCGGCGATGGTGTACTACCCCATCCCGCTGCATCAGCAGAAAGCGTACCGCGATACGCGGTATAAGGACGGCGATTTTCCGGTGGCTGAACGGTTAGCGGGATGTGTGCTTTCGCTGCCTATGCATACGGAGCTGGATGAGGAACAACTTGAATATATCTGTTCAGAGGTGCTTCGCATGTTAAATCGTTAAATGGTTAAAACGTTAAATTGTTGCTATGCAAAATTTCGGACTGCAACAGACGCTGACGCAAACCACAAAGATGTCGCCGGCTCAAATCCAACTGATTAAGATGTTGGAGTTGCCTTCTATTGAGTTGAACCAACGCATCAATGAGGAGTTGCAAGAGAACCCTGCCTTGGAAGAAGGAAGGGATCCTATTGACGATTTGACGATTGACGATTCGACGATTGACGAAGAAGGCTACATGCCGGATGATGGGTACGATGACGGGCGTCAACGGGATCCGTTGCAAAACGATGAATTCAATTACGAGCAGTATGTATCGGACGATGAGACGCCGTCTTACCTGCTACAACCTCAATACAGCGCGGCCGATGAGGACCAGCGCGAAGTGCCTATCATTGGCGGCAGCAGTCTGATAGAAGAGTTAAAATCGCAAGTCTATTTGACGAATATGACCAAGCCTGAGCGGCATATCGCCAAATGGGTATTGGGTAATATAGACGATGACGGTTATCTGCGCCGCACAACCGAACAGTTAGTGGATGATCTGATGTTCCAGGAACAGTTGACGGTAACGGATGAAGAGATGGCTTCTATCGTGCAGCAGATCAAGAGTTTTGACCCTCCCGGCATTGCCAGTTATGACCTGCAGGAGTGTCTAATGACGCAATTGAAACGCAAGGAGCAGACAGATTCTGTGGTGCTGGCGTATCAGATATTAGAGAACCATTTTGAGGCGTTCTCCAAGCATCATTTTGACCGCATCAAACAGCGGCTCCATTGCACGGACGAACAATTCCAGGCTGCCGTACAAGAGATCATTCGCTTGAACCAAAAACCCGCCAATGCGTTTACGGGTTCAGTCTATGAGAGTCAACGCGAGAGTATCATTCCGGATTTTAGCATTGAGGAGCGAGACGATGAATTGTTTGTAGTGCTGAACACAGGCGATATTCCCGAACTGCACGTGAGCCGCGAATATAGCCAGATGTTAGCCGATTACAGTGCGATGAAGCAAACACCGGAGACCAAACAGGCAACGCAATTCATTCGTTCTAAATTAGATGCCGCGCGGTGGTTCATCGATGCCATCCAGCAACGCAATGACACGTTGATGAAAACGATGACGGCTATTTTGAAGTTCCAATATGATTTCTTCTTGGACGGCGAAGTGACGAGTTTGAAGCCAATGGTGCTGCAAGATATCGCCAATCGCACGGGGTTCGATGTTTCGACTATCTCGCGCGTGAGCAACAGTAAGTACGTAGGCACACGGTTTGGTATCTTTCCGCTTAAATATTTCTTCTCGGAGAAGATGGAGAATGCCGAGGGTGATGAGATATCGACACGAGAGATTAAGAAACTGCTGCAAGAGTTGATTGACGCGGAGGACAAGAAAGCTCCGCTGACGGATGAACAGTTGGTGGAAGTGCTCAAAGTGCATGGATATCCGATTGCGCGTCGCACCGTGGCGAAGTACCGTGACCAGTTGGGGTACGCCGTGGCACGATTGAGAAAAAGCGTTTGAAAAATTGATAATTGATAATTGATAATTGAGCAGTTAATCCATAGGATTTCGCAGGGGTTGAGTTATGTGCTCTATCCGTTGTTTGTGCCCACGTATGGCATGATGCTGTTCTGCTATGCCTTGGCGCAACGGAGCGGCTCGCTAACGTGGGGTTGGAGTGCCGTGGCGATCGGAGGGACAGTTATGCTGACCTGTGTGATACCGCTGTTATCCATCTTACTACTGATAAAACAAGGAAAGGTGACGGATATGCAGATAGAGAACGCCTCAGAGCGTACTTGGCCCTATATCTATGCGGCAACAGGCTTTGCACTATGGGCGTACTTATTGATCCGCATTCTGCACGCACCGCTGTCGCTGAACCTCATCGGTATAGGGGCGACTGTCGCCTTAATACTGGTGGCTATTATTAACCGCCGATGGAAGATTAGCGCACACTTGACCGGCATTGGAGGACTGGTAGGCGGTGCGTTAACGTATTATGTGAGCGTAGGAGTTGTGCCTTCATGGTGGGCACTGAGCGCATGGTTAGGCGTTAGCCTTATTTTAATGTACGCGCGTTTGTACCTGCGCGCGCACACAGTGACGCAAGTGGTGGCAGGTTGGTTATTAGGATTGACATGCACGGCACTGCCGTATTGTATGATTGCTTATGTTTGGTCGTAAAATACAACTATTATTATTGGGTCTGTGTTGGACGGTATTCGTTCAGGCACAGCCACTTAGTCCTGACGCGGAGATATCGCTTCTCACCTGTACGCCGGGCACATATCTGTACACACTCTACGGCCACACGGCGCTTCGGGTCAATGACCCCGCCCAAGAGATTGACGTGACGTTCAATTACGGGTTGTTTGATTTTGAGACGGAACTCTTCTACTGGAAGTTCGTTCGCGGCGAAACGTGGTACGAGTTAGGCGACGCGCCTATGTGGTGGTTTATGCAGCAGTACATTTACGAGAAACGCCTGGTATATGAACAGGTTCTCAACCTGACGGCAGCACAACGCGAAGCTATCTGGCAGGCGCTGCTCATCAATAACCGACCCGAAAATAGCAAGTATCTCTATAACTTTGTGTTTGATAATTGTGCCACACGGCCTTACTATCTGATTGCCAATACTTTAGGTGATACTATTATCTCAGATTACAAGGGTTATTGCGGGGATACGTATCGTCGTTTTCTTCGTCATTACACGGGTCCGCACTCCTGGGCTAACGCGGGCATTAACCTGCTCTTTGGTCCCAAAGCCGACCAACCGATGAATAACCTTCAACGGCTGTTTTTGCCGGAGGAGTTAATGCTGTATTTAGAGCAAGCCCATTTATCGGATGGCACACCGTTGGTCAGCCGCAGTCATATTGCGCCTTTTAAGATTGCTTCTACGCCGTGGTACGCTTCGTGGGAGTTCGGTTTAGTGTTGTATTTCCTGTTGGTACTGGCGATCAGTTATTGGGACCGCAAGCGTCACCGCCGGTCCAAATGGCTGGATATAATCTTCGTTGTTTTGTACAGTCTGCTGCTGCTATTAGTAGCATTCCTAACGTTCTTCTCTTGTCATCCGCTCGTAGGCTTCGGATGGCGATTATTGATTCTTCCCTTAGTACATTTATGCGCACGATTCGTTTATATATTACGCTGATACTCAGTCTTTTTGTTATTGTTGCGTCCGCTTCTCCTCGTCTGACAGTGGTGGCGGTGGTGGATGGTCTCTCTACTGAGAGTCTGGCTATGCTTCGTCCGTATTGGCAGCAAGGGGGTCTGCGTACGCTGAGCGAAGAGGCGTACCAAACATCGATCGCTTTTGACCACTTGGTCTATGGCGGTAATGAGACGACGGCTACGCTTGTTACCGGTACTACACCGGCTAATCACGGGTATACGATGGAGCGTTATTTTGCGCGCGCAGACAGGCGTATTCATCCTATGTTAGAGGATAAGCAGGTTCGCGGTATAGGCACCCAAGAACAATATTCGCCTGCGGCCTTATTGAGTCAAACCATTACCGACCGGTTGCGCTTGCGCTATCCGCAAGCGAAGATTTATGCCATTGGTCAGCAGGCTGAGACGGCAGTGCTCTTAGCCGGTCATGCCGCTAATGCGTGTTGCTGGTTAGATGCCGAGAACCAAACATGGGTGGCCACCGCGGCCTATACGGAAGGGCTGCCTTCAGCGGCGTACGAACAGAACAAAGCCGGTAAGATAGCCTCCTACGCTGCACATCAGTGGACGCCAAGGATGGATATGACCTCGTATATGCACCCCACCGATGCGGAGCGGAAGAAAGGGTTTACGTACGATGTGAACCGTGTGCTCGCCAACGCACCGGAAGCCAACACGCTGGTTATTGAGTTGGCGCTGGACCTTCAGCAGGCGCAGCAATTGGGCAAAGACGCTACGCCGGATATGTTACTATTGCAACTGAACAGCCTCAGCCCGCAAGCCACCTCCGATGCCATCGCTTCGGCAGAGCAGGAAGATATGTACCTGCGGCTGAACCAAGACCTGGGTTTTCTGATGGAGCAGTTAGAGCGACGCATTGGTCGGGAGAATTATCAACTACTGGTGGTAGGTAGGCCTATCTTAGGCACGGCGGCGCAAACGCTGAACGATTTGCATATGCCGGTTCAGCATTTTAATGTGGACCGCGCCGCCGCGCTAACAGGCACTTATCTGATGGCGCTCTACGGACACGAACGCTGGATTGATGGCGGGTACGGTCAGAGTATTTACCTTAATCGCACCCTCATTGAGCAGAAACGACTGGATTTGGATAAGATACAACGCCAAGTGGCGAATTTCTTGATGGATTTTGAGGGGGTACAGATAGCCCTGCCGGCGTACGAAGCCGTGCACTACCCCGCCCTGAAAAACAGTTTTTGCAAACGGCATATGGGGGATGTGCTCTTTCTGCTGCAACCTAACTGGCAGTTGATGAAAGATGACCAGCACCCAATGGACCTCGTCATCGACGAGAACCCTCAATCACCGCTACTCTTCTGGACCGGAACCCTCAGGCCTATGCCGCAGGGAAAGATGACGGCTACCAATGTAGCAGAATTGATAATTGATAATTGATAATTGATAATTGAAAAAAGATATGTTATTTTACGAAATCAAAGTGAATTATGAGCGTCAGACGGGTGAAGACAACCCGGGTAAGGTGAAAGAAACTTACCTTGTAGAAGGTCTGACTTGCTCCGATGTTGAGAACCGTTTGATGGAAGAGATCAAACCACTTATTTTCGGGGACTGCGAAGTGCCGAGTTGTAAGAAAGTGCAGTATTTTGATATCTTCCCCAACGAAGGTGGTGAGTACTGGTATAAAGGTCGCGTGGAGATGATTACCATCGATGGCGACAAAGAGACCCGCAAGGCCGTCTCTGTCTTGGTGCAAGCGAACCTGCTCGACGATGCGGTATATGCCCTCAAGCAATACCTCAATTCGTACGACTGCGAGATCATCTCGGTGACTAAATCGCCTATTATTGACGTGCTGCGTGCCGTCAATTAAATCGTCTAATCGTATAATCGTCTATCGTCTAATCGTCAATCACTTTGCCTTTGCAATTCGACATACGCGCTATCTTGCGTCAGAAAGCACCGAACGCCAAAGTGCCTACTCTGCTCGTTCGTTACTTAGAGCGTATCACGCACATCCAACAGATGAACGCGTTCCTGCGTAAGTACCCCGACCTGCGCGGGTATGAGTTTATCGATAAGGTCATTAGCGAAGAGTTGGGTTGCTCTGCCTCTATTGACGGCGTGGAGAACATCCCTACAGACAACCAACCCGTCATCTTCGTTAGCAATCATCCCCTCGGCGGATTAGACGGCATGATCATCGCACAACTCATTCATAAAGCGCGGTCTAACAGTCCGAAGGACGGTCTTACAACAAAGCGGTCTGATAGCGAAGCGATCCAACAGTCCGAAGGACGGTCTTTAAAAGTCATCGTCAATGAGCTTCTCATGTATATGGAGCCGATCAATGATTTGTGGGCACCGGTCAATAAGGTAGGACGCGTTAGTCGCGAACAGGCGGCGCAGCAACAAGCTATGTGGGAGTCGAACACCGATGTGCTTACGTTCCCTGCCGGTGCTTGCAGTCGGTTGCAACGCATTAACGGACATTGGCAGATATGCGATCTCGAATGGCGGAAGAACTTCGTGCAGCGCGCACGCGAGTATAAGCGGAATATAGTGCCTATCTATTTCGAAGGCCGAAACAGCCGGTTCTTCTACGCCCTCGCTTACCTGCGCAAACTATTCGGCATCAAACTCAATATAGAGATGTTATACCTTGTGGATGAAATGTATGGTGCGTACGGCAAACTTTTCCGTGTGCATGTCCTGCCGCCTATCCCCTATACGATGTTTGATAACAGCCGCACGCCCAAACAGTGGGCACAATTTGTAAAATCAATTGTCTATGAAACCAATCATACCTCCCGTTGAGACGGCGCTGTTAGAGCGCGAGTTAGAAGGACATTTGCTTCGTCCCAGTAATAAAGCGGGGAACCTCATTTATGATATTACCGCGCACGAGTGCCCCAATACTATGCGTGAGATAGCACGTCTGCGCGAACTGAGTTATCGCGATGGCGGAGGCGCCACCGGTAATGAGATGGATATGGATGAGATGGATACGATGGCGAAGCCCTACCACCAACTCATCGTTTGGGACCCCGATAACCGACAGATCATCGGCGGGTATCGTTATCTTTGCGGCGAAGAGGTTGAACTGCGGCCTAATGAGCAGGGCGAAATGCAACCCTTCATCACTTCTGCGCATCTATTCCATTACTCGGAGAAATTTATCCGTGAGTTCTTACCTTATACGATTGAGTTCGGGCGCGCCTTCGTGCAACCGGATTACCAGAAACGCGAAATGGGTGTTAAGGCGCTCTTTGCGCTCGATAACATATGGGATGGCATCGGTGCCGTGCTGTATAACCATCCGCAATTGCGGTTCATGATCGGTAAGGTGACCATCTATCCGGATTATAACCTCCAAGCCCGCGAACTCATCTATGCGTATCTCGATCGCTACCACCGCGGACCCGAAGGCCTCTTCGAACCGTATCATCCTTTCGTGAAACCCAAAGCGAGCATTGAGAATCTGCCTTTCGAGGGGGAGGATAAGCAAGAGAACTATCATATTCTTCAGCGGGCTATACGCGAACAAGGAACGGTGCTGCCGCCTATGTTCTCCGCGTATCTCAATCTAACCAACGACCTCTATTTCTTCGGCAACGCCATCAATGATGAGTTGGCAAACGTCTATGAGACCGGTATCATGGTGGATCTTGAGACGGTCTATGACGAGAAGAAAGAACGTTATATCACCCCTTACATCGAATGGCTGAAATCTAAATGCTGATAGCTGATAACTTACATAAGGTACGCGCACATATACCTGCGCACGTTACGCTCGTATGCGTGAGTAAGTTCCATCCCGTGGAAGCCATCCGCGAAGCGTACGAGGCGGGCGAACGCCATTTTGGGGAAAGTCGTGTACAGGAACTCAAGACCAAAGTGCCCCAACTGCCCAACGATATCCACTGGCATTTTATCGGACATCTGCAAACAAACAAAGTACGGGACTTGTTTCGCGCATGCTATCCTCCTTCCCTTCAGGGAGGGACTGAGGGTAGGCTTATCATTGAGTCTGTGGACTCGCTTCGTCTGTTGGAGGCTATCGATGCCGAAGCAGCCAAAATGGGCATCGTACAAGATATATTGCTCGAAGTGCATGTGGCCCGCGAAGAAACTAAAACAGGTTTTAATCCGGAGGAACTGAAAGCCCTCAGCCATCAGCTTTCTGCCTTCAGCCATGTTCGTGTTTGCGGTCTAATGACGATGGCTACTAACACAGAGGATGAGAAAGAGATAAGAAGATGTTTTACAGAGGCGCATGCGCTCCTTTCAACGTTCAACCTTCAACCTTCAACGTTCAGCGCGGGCATGAGCGACGATTACCCCATTGCTATCGAGTGCGGCGCGACCTCCGTCCGCATCGGTTCGGCTATCTTCGGCGAACGGAGTCTAACAGGCACTAAAAGTACCAGTCTTAGAGAGAAGCGGTCTTACAGCGAAGCGGTCTTACAGTCCGAAGGACGGTCTCTTCCACGCGCCTTATTTTTTGACCAAGACGGCATCCTCTTCGATTCGATGCCTAATCATGCCAAGGCGTGGGAAGAAGTGATGTCTTCCTACGGACTACCTCTCACGGCCTATGATGTGTATGTGAACGAAGGGCGTACCGGTCGGGCGGTGATTGAAGAGGCGCTCTCCCATGTTCAACCCTCTAAACCCGTAGATATAGAAGCGGTTTATCATGCCAAATCCGAAGCGTTCCGGCGACTCAATCATGGCGAACTGCCGCCTCTTATCCCCGGTGTAAAAGAGGTGCTCGAGTACCTGCATGCCCAAGGGGTGCAATGTTGGGTAGTGACAGGCAGTGGTGAGCGTTCACTGCTTGATAACCTCGAAAAAACATTCCCCGGTATCTTCAGCGGTTTCATCACCGCCTTTGATGTAACGCATGGCAAACCCGACCCCGAACCCTATTTGAAGGCATGGGAACGAACAGGCTTCAATAAGAGCGAATGTGCGGTGGTGGAGAACGCCCCGCTGGGCGTACGCGCCGGCAAAGCCGCAGGCCTATTCACCATCGCCGTGAATACCGGTATTTTGCCCGACTCTGACCTTGCCGCCGAACAGGCTGACCGCATCTTCCCCAACATGTCCGCACTCCTCGATTGGCTCAAAGCCCAAAACTAAAAGACTGCCATTTTGGCAGTTTTGTTGGTATTGGCGCATAGTTTGTGTATGTTTAGATGAAACGAGTCGTCTAGTTATCTAGTCGTCTAGCCAACCAGAAAATAGTAACTAAACAATATACAACTATGAACGCTAACAACAATTCCCAAAACAACGAAAACCTCCAAAAGTTCGCCATCAACCTTTGTGAGCGAGCACGGGAGGGCAAACTTGACCCTGTTATAGGGCGAGATGATGAGATCCGGCGAGTGCTGCAAATCCTCAGCCGGCGAACGAAGAACAACCCTATTCTCATCGGTGAACCCGGTGTAGGTAAGACCGCCATTGCCGAAGGTCTGGCGCATCGTATCGTGCGAGGTGACGTGCCGGAGAACCTGAAGAAGAAACAAATCTACTCCCTCGATATGGGTGCGCTCATTGCGGGTGCTAAGTACCAAGGCGAGTTCGAAGAACGACTCAAAGGGGTCGTCAACGAAGTGGTAGCCGCAGCGGGAGAGATCATCCTCTTTATTGATGAGATTCACACCCTCGTAGGTGCCGGTAAGAGTTCCGGTGCGATGGATGCTGCGAATATCCTCAAACCTGCCTTGGCACGAGGTGACCTGCGCGCTATCGGTGCTACGACTCTTGACGAGTACCAGAAATACTTTGAGACCGATAAGGCCCTCGAGCGCCGATTCCAAAAAGTGATGGTAGATGAACCGGACGAAGCGGCTACTATCTCCATTCTTCGTGGACTGAAAGAGCGGTACGAGACGCATCATAAGGTGCGTATCAAAGATGATGCCATCATCGCAGCCGTCACCCTTTCTGCGCGGTATATAACGGACCGTTTCTTGCCCGATAAAGCCATTGACCTCGTGGATGAAGCGGCCGCCAAACTAAGGCTGGAGGTGGACTCCAAACCCGAAGAGATTGATTCGCTCGAACGGCAGATCAAGCAGTTGGAGATTGAGCGCGAGGCCATCAAGCGTGATAAGGATGAAGCCAAACTGAAAGCCATCGAAGGACAGCTTGCAGACCTCAAAAAGCAAGCCGACGAACTCAATGCCCGTTGGAACAAGGAGAAAGGCTATGTAGCTACTATCCAGAACGAGAAAGCGCGTATTGAGCAGATGAAGCACAATGCGGAAGTGGCTGAGCGCGAAGGCGACTATGGCAAAGTAGCGGAGATTAGGTACAGTCTTATCCCTGCCTCCGAAGCCAATATAAAAACCGCACAAGAAGCCCTGCATGCTATCTCGGCAGAGAGCCTGATCAAGGAAGAGGTGGACGAAGATGACATCGCCGAAGTGGTAGCGCGGTGGACGGGTATACCCGTGGCTAAGATGATGCAATCCGAGCGCGACAAGTTACTCCATTTGGAGGAAGAACTGCACAAGCGTGTGATCGGTCAAGACCAAGCCATCGAAGCCGTCAGCGATGCTATCCGGCGGTCACGAGCAGGGCTCCAAGACCCCAAACGGCCTATCGGAAGCTTCATCTTCCTCGGCACCACCGGTGTCGGTAAGACCGAATTGGCGAAAGCGCTCGCGGACTATCTCTTCGATGATGAGAATATGATGACGCGTATCGATATGAGTGAGTACCAGGAGAAGTTCAGTGCCACTCGACTCATAGGTGCGCCTCCGGGATATGTGGGCTATGATGAGGGTGGTCAGTTGACCGAAGCTATCCGCCGCAAACCCTACTCTGTTGTACTCTTCGATGAGATAGAGAAAGCACACCCTGATGTGTTCAATGTCCTGCTGCAAGTATTGGACGATGGTCGTCTAACGGATAACAAAGGTCGTTTGGTGAACTTCAAGAACACGCTTATTATCATGACCTCTAACCTCACGGAGGATCAACTACGCGCCACCGTTCGGCCGGAGTTCATCAACCGTATTGACGAGATTATCCACTTTACCGAACTTTCGGAGAATGATATCAAGGCCGTGGTAGGTCTGCAGATCAGCCGCATCCATCATATGCTCGAAGCGCAAGGCATCGACCTCCGCGTAACGGATGATGCCATCGCTTATATCGCTAAGGAAGGCTACGACCCGCAGTTCGGTGCACGACCTGTCAAACGAGCACTACAACGCCTCGTTCTCAACGAACTGTCGAAATCGATTATTGCGGGTAAGGTGGACCAAACGAAGCCCGTCATCGTCGAGTTACGAGACAACGAGCTCCGCTTCAGGAACTAACAGCTTAACAGTTTGACAGTTTAACGGATCATCTGTCCGGTCACTGTATAGACCTTACCATCGCGTTGGATGAGGATATGACCGTCTCGGAGCAGCTTAACCGCTTGACGCTCCGAGGCGGTTTCTTCTATGCCCTGCGGTGCACAGATAGCGGTAACGCGCTCGGTGGCGGCAATACTGCCCTTATTGGCACCGGTGTAGAGGTATTGGTCTTGGAACTTCAAGTCCGCCGTCTGGTTGCTGCCGTCATTCCAGATAATCATCCAATTACTGTCAATCGAACCGCTGAACTCCGGCAGGGTGAACTTATAGGTATCATTGCCGAGGGCAGTGGCTTTCTTGCCGGGCCAACCACCGCAAATCTGCGTTGTCTGACCATTATCCGTGTGCCATATATAGCAGTTGATGGAAGAACCGAAATCGCTGGATTTCTTGAAGAACACGGCATGTTCGTTCGCATCGGTCAAACAGGGGTCAATGGCTTCCGTAGGTTCGGTAGGAGAGGTCGGATCATCGGTCTTCTCCATCTCGGTGCCGTCCCATGTGGGGTCAGGGATATTCTTCGAGGAGGAGGAGTAGATATACTTACCATCCTCGCCTATCTTACCGGGTGCTTGTGTCTTGGAGGTGGAGAGCACATACACGCGCAGGTTTCCTTTGCCCGAACAAGTGGCGGTCAGCGTTCCGTTCGACACATTCTTCGTATCGCCTGTTACGCAGTCCACATAGGTACCATTGGGAATGTTGGAGAAGGTGGCACCACCGGAGATACAAACGAGGGCGTAACTGTCTGTCGAAGCGTCTGTGTAACGACGTTTGAAAGCGAACGAACCGTTGCAATCGGTGGTGGAGTACTGCCCTTTGCGCAGCGCGGGAACTGCCATACGAATCTTACTCAGTCGCTGGATATGTTGCGCCAGCGGATGCGAAAGCGACGCTTTGAGGTTACCGGTTGCATTCGAGTATTCGGCGAAGTCGGTGGTGTTCACCGAACCCTTTATATAACCGCCGAAGTAAGCACGGCCGGACTCGTATAGGGAGATGTTCGTGCCTTGGTCAATCAGTTTGCCTTTCTGAAACTCCACCTCCGAACCGTAGTACAGACAAGGGATGCCGCGGTGGGTGAACATGAGAGAGAGGTTCTCCGCCCACGTGTCTTGACTGCCGCTAAAACGCTTCTCCTGCGGTGCATGATCCGGTGCGTAATCGTGCGAATCCACATACACCACATTCCATGTGGCATCGTTATAGTACTTATCATTGCCCGGGGTGGCAATGTTCCATGCCTCGCCCGCGGTGGTGAAGTTCCAATGCTCCGTAAAATCAATCACATGCAGTCCGGACGCCTTCGAGTAATCCGGCGTGTGATAATCATTGCCGTTGAGCAGGGCGTTCTGGGAAGTGGGTTGGGTGCTCAAACCGCCGCCATCATCTTTCGCTTGCTGCCAGCAGGATTGCCAGTTGGTGTGCGAAGTGCAGTCCGAACCCTCCATCTCACTCAGACTGCTCCAACTATCCGCATTGGTGTCCCACGCATAGTTCTTGGTCTCTGCCCATGTGTAATAGAAAGGACTCAAGCATGCCTGACCGCGGTATAGGATCTCGCTATAACGTGCGCAGACCTCGGCAAACATATAGAACGGTGTACCGCCACGTTTGGCTTTGGCTGCCTCGCCGGCTGCCGTGAAGGCAGGTATAAAGGCTTTGTTGAAACTCAACCGAGCGATGTGTCCGCCCGTGTCGATACGAAAACCGTCCACGCCCATGTTAATGAAAGTGGTGTAACATTGGATGAGGTAATTATACACCGCGGGATTTTCCGTGTTCAAATCCACGCAGTCACCGGCTATCTGAGCGAACCAGCGGTTCGGGTCATCCCAGTTAAAATTGCCGTAGTGGTGCCAGTAATTATGGGTGTCGTAGTTAACGCCTGTGGTGTTTTTCATCTGCGAAAGCCGTGCGCTGTACTGCTCGCCGCCCGATAAGTTCGCATAGTTATCCGGCAACTTACCGCCCTGCGATTTCGTATAAGGTACCATACAATCTGTTTCCGCTTGGTCTTTAGTCCAGTCACGGGTAAAGAGCTTGCATAGGTTCGCCTCTCCGAAATTGCCGGTGTGGTTGAGCACGATATCGAGGATGATCTTCATCCCTTTGGCGTGCGCGGCATCGATCAGGCTCTGAAAACTAACATCCTCCGATTCGTAACGATGGTCCACTTTGGAGAAATCGTGGGCGTGATAACCGTGATAATCGTAGCCCGAAGCGTTTTCCACAATGGGTGTAATCCAGATAGCGGTAAAACCGAGTGCCTTGATATAATCCAGTTTCTCAATCAGTCCCTTGAAATCGCCGCGCCATGCCGGGTCACCGGCGTTCTTGGAATGGTTATCCCAACACTGCACATTGTTACTGGGGTCACCGTCATAGAAACGGGTTGTAATAACGAAATAAATCTGTTCATCCCGAAAATCCGTACGGCTCGGATAGAACGTACTGGCCACTGCGCTGACACAAACAGCCACCAATGCCACCAAAAGAAGAAGTGTTTTTTTCATGATATACGTTTAAATTGATTGATATACGTTTATATTGATTGAGATACGTTTATATTGATTGAAATATGCTCATTCTCAATTTGGGTACAAAATTACAACATTTTTTTGACATATGCAAATTTTGCGGGCGTTTTTTTCAATATCTCCGTCCATTAGCCGGCAATCCTATTGCCGCCCCTCCCCGCTTGGTGCCCAACACGCCAAGCGGTTTTTCTTTCTTGGCAGTTATGTCGGATACTATCCGACCCTTTCCTTTCTGCGCCAAAACACAACCGTTTCACAGCGCCTAAAACGCCTAATTCACGCACAATCACGAGACCGACTCGAACCCTTACCATAGGATACCCATAGGATAACCATAGGATACCCATAGGATAAACGCCATTTTTTGCACAAAACGTCACACATACTATATATATACGTAGTATATATATACTTTTTGTTCATTATTTTTTATTTGCACATGTCATTTTTTTTTTGTAATTTTGCACGCAAATTGTATGGTTGAGTTATGAATACGAATTTTGGATTTGTGCGAGTAGCCGCAGCGGTGCCTACTCTGCGCGTGGCAGATTGCCGGTTTAACGCCGAGCAGATCAAGTTGCAAATCGACGAGGCGCTCTCCGAAGGCGTGGAGATAGTTAGTTTTCCGGAACTCAGTCTGACGGGTTATACCTGTGCGGATTTATTCTTCACGCAAGCCTTGCAGCAGAGTTGCTTGCGCGAATTAGAGGAAATCTGTGCCTACACGCGCGGCAAAGAGATTATCGTTCTTATCGGTGCCCCGCTGCAAGTAGGCAATGACCTCTTCAACTGTGCTTTCGTCATGACCGACGGCGAAGTGATGGGTGTAGTGCCTAAGATCAACCTGCCTAACACAGGCGAGTTCTACGAGAAACGTTGGTTCACGTCGGGTCGTGCAGCCCGTGAGTTCACACCCGGTGGTACTGCACCCCGTATTCCGCTGGTCGAACTATGGAGCGGCGAAGTGCCGTTTGGCATCGACCTCCTTTTCTCCACCCGCAATTATACGTTCGGTATTGAGATCTGCGAGGACCTCTGGAGTCCGCTGCCGCCGTCCACTCAACTGGCTATCCAAGGTGCCGAACTGATCTTCAACCTCTCCAGTTCGAACTGCGTGGTAGGCAAACATGCTTTCCGGCGTCAGATGATCACGCAACAGTCTGCCCGTGTGCATTGCGGTTATATCTACACCTCTTCCGGCGTAGGCGAATCGACCACCGACGTCGTTTTCTCAGGCAGTACGTATATAGCGGAGAACGGCGATATGCTGAGCGAAGGTGAGCGTTTCTTGCGAGAGAACACCATGACCATCCAAGAGATAGATATCGAGCGTCTGCGTACAGACCGTCAACGTAATACTAATTTTACCAAAGACCAAGCGGGTCACTACCGTCGTATCAACGTAGCGCCTATTGAGCGGAACGAAGAGTTTACCGAACCTCTCCATCGTCGCTTCTCCACCTCACCTTTCCTGCCTAAGAAAGGCGAAGAAGACCAGTACTGCCTTGATGTGCTCGCTATTCAGACCAGCGCGTTAGCCCGCCGATGGGAACACACGCACGCCCAGACCCTCGTCATTGGCGTTTCCGGAGGCTTGGATAGCACCTTAGCGCTACTCGTCTGCGTACAGACA
>JAFSWF010000060.1 GCA_017444615.1 Paludibacteraceae bacterium
CTATGTATATATATAGTATGTATGACGTTTTGTGCAAAAAATTGCGTTTATCCTATGGGTATCCTATGGTTATCCTATGGGTATCCTATGGTAAGGGTTCGTGTCGGTCTCGTCTTTTGGTGCTCTTTGGGGGCAGACTGAACCTAAAATGGTTGACTCGGTATCTTGAATGGTTGACGCATCAACTAATTTTGCGGACTACTTTAAAAAACCGTGCAAAGGTAGTAAAAATATTTGATATGTGCAAATTTTTTGGCACCGAAAAGTTAAGAAAATAGAAAAAATGCTCGCAACAGAAGTTACGAGCACTTAATGAAGATATAATGCGACATAAAATTATGCCGCTCATAAAAACTATTTTACCAATTGGCCGGTGAGGGTGTAGGTCTTATCTCCGCGGAGGATGTAGATTTGACCGTTGCGGAGGAGTTTGCGTGTTCCGACAAGATTATCGGAAGAATTGACATCTTCGATGGCAGTGGGGGATGGCTGTGCCCATTTGTAGTAGGTTGCGGAACTCAAATCAAGCGAAATGATCTTATAACCCGTTAAATCCTCCGTTCCATCGTTCCATACACTGCTCATCGTCCAACCATACGAATACCAGTCGTTGTCATAATCGGAATAAGTGAGTATCATATTATCCCATGTTCCTTGTTCCCTAATAAAGAAATAATCTGATTCTTTTGCTTGGATTTCTGCCGTCCATTGGCTGGTAGAGGTATTGTACAGCATCGGTGTAGGCACCCAATCGTCAAACGAACCGATAATCTCTATATTTTTCGGTGCGCCATCCGGCACAACCAGATACACAAGAACATCATACAGTTCCTGGCATTGTTCAAAACGATATTTCTCATTGTCCGAATAATCGAAGACTATCGTGGTATCTTGATTGACTGCCGGAAGGATATAATTATCGAATGTACGCCAATAACCGTATACCTCGTCATAATACTGCAACTCGTTGTTCCATCCGAGTTCAGAATCTGCGAATTTGAAGGAGCTTCCATTTGCGTCATAGATGGTGTATGTATATACTGTACGGAACTGTGCGTCCAAGCTCTCGTTCATGGGAACAAAATTCCAATTATTGAAGGAGCCGATAATAGCCGGTTTCATATCTTCACACGCATCCGGGGCGTATAGTTGGATAGTATAATTGTGAGGAATCAATTCACAGGGGTTATTGTGGTTTTTCCAATAGGCGATTTCATAGATGTAGCAACCCGGAGCGGGATAGCGAATGTCGGCTTCTCCCGGATAGCCGGATATTACCGTTGCTTGATTGCCGCCTTTGTAAATCCACGCGTTCGCATCGCCGCTCTGGTAATCCCAATTGAAGATGCCTTTGAACGTGAGTTGCACAGGCTTGCCTTGTGCATTCGTTACATAAGGAACTTCCACCACATACCATCCAGGGAATCCCTGTAGTGGTTCAAAGCGTTCCAGTTCGGTAATATCGGTGCTCCAGCCACCTGAAGTGTTCATCCGATAGTTGCCCGGGAAATACACATCATAGCAAGGCGCGACATCAAAATAGAGGCACACCACCAGACTGTCATTTACATGATAACCGGCCGCTGCCAAATCAGTGGAAGTCGGGATGTCCGTGGGGCCGATGATTTCAGTAGTGTCTTCCTCAATGATGAAATCTTGCCATACAGGCGCATTCGTGTAGAGGGTATAAGACTCTGCCGGTACGACTAGATGACATGCTGCTTTGTTGACGCCATTGAATACATTTTCTTTTATGGTTTGTGGCGTTTCAGCGTTATTATACATAACAGAAAGGTTACTGCAATAAGCGAAAGCCCATCCTCCGATGCTTGTGACGCTGTTGGGAATAGTAACACTAGTCAAACCAGAGCAACCATAAAATGTATATTCACCGATGCTTGTAACGCTGTTTGGAATTTCCACACTGGTCAAACCGCTACACCCAGTGAAAGCCCATACACCGAGGCTTGTAACGCTTTCGGGAATAGTAATCGAAGTCAAACCGGGACAAAAGGCGAAGGCATACTCTTCAATGCTTGTAACGCTTTGGGGGATTGTAACACCGGTCAAAGCATAGCAATCCGAGAAAGCGTGATCTCCAATGGTTGTAACGCTATTGGGAATAGTGACAGAGGTCAAATTGCTGCATGCAGAGAAAGCGCCACCTACAATCGATTCAATACCATCCGGTATGGAATATGCGCCCGAATATGAATAAGGCATGCGAACGAATAAGTGTGCATTGTATATAGGAGAGGTCAAGCTGGTGCAATCATAGAAAGGAGCCTCTCCAATGCTTGTGACGCTGTTGGGAAGTTCAATGCTTGTTAGACCGGTGCAGCCGGCGAACGCATAAGTTCCAATGCTTGTGACACTATTGGGGATGGTAATGGCGGTCAGATTGGTGCATTTAAAGAGAGCAAAATCTCCAATGCTTGTGACGCTATTGGGAATAATATATGCACCCTTTTTTCCTCTGGGATATTGGATGAGGGTTGTTACGTCCTTATTGAATAACACGCCATCAACAGAGCTATAATTGGAATTATCGCTCTCCACATTAATAGAAGTCAAACCGCTGCAACTTGAAAAAGCACCCGCTCCAATACTTGTGACGCTATTGGGGATGGTAATACCGGTCAAATTGCTGCAACCTGAGAAAGCACCCTCTCCTATGCTTGTGACACTGTTGGGAATTTCAATAGATGTCAAACTACTGCAATCAACGAAAGCATACGTTCCAATGCTTGTGACGCTGTAAGTAATAGAGTTGTATACCACGGAGACGGGAATAATAATGTCACCAGTACAATCACTTCCTGTCACCTCTGCTGTTTTATTTGTTTCATCGAGGTTGTAATACAAATCGCCAATTTGGACGGGGCTAGCATAATTTGTTCCTACGCTTGCAGCAAGGGCGATGAAAAGAATAATAAATGTTTTTTTCATAATGATTCCCTAAATTTGTGTCGGGCGCAACTTTGATACTGAATTTTGCGAAGATTCTGATGAGTCGCAAACAACGTTCATAAACGCCTTTTATTATGTCCTTCTGTTTAACGTCGGTAAGCGACGGAGTAAGGTTATTCCGGTATCTCGGGATGGCGGTATATCGGGACACCGACAGGGGAGAATGCAGATAGAAACCTTTGCGGCTACAAAGTTACAAAGAAATTTTGATATATGCAAATAAATAAGGTGAAAAGTGAAAAATGAAAGGAATTTGCATTTTTATTTGCGTATGTCAAAAAAAAGTAGTACCTTTGCGGCGTAAATTGAGATATTATGCACCAGATAGTAATAGTAATAGGGTTTGTGGGGGTGGCCGTGTTGCTGCTGAGCGTGGGAGTGATTCTGAGGAAGGATCATACGTTTCGGTCGCAACATATGCATGAGAATGAGCGAATGAGAGAGGATGATATTCGTTGCGCTACTTCGCAAGATAGAGAGATGAGAAGGGGGAATCCTCATAAGATTGAGGTTTAGAGTTGAGAGAAGTTGAGAGTTGAGAGAAGTTGAGAGTGATTTTAAGGAATATAAACATTATAATAAAAATAATTATGAACAAGATTTCGATTATTGTAGAATCAATTTTGGCAGCGGGAGTGATTGCGCTGTTTGTGCTGTTTTTTACGGTAACGCCGGGTACAAAGAAGAATGCTTCTTCAGATGTTGAGGCACAGGGCGAATTATTGCCGGTTGCTTTGGTGAACACCGATTCGATTTTGCTGCACTATACGTTGGCAGTTGAGTCTTCTGAGCGTCTGATGGCGCAGTACGAGGAGTCGATGGTGAAGTTGGATACCAAGGCTAAATCGCTTCAGAAAGAAGCTGAGACTTTCCAACGCGAGGTGTTGGATTTTCAGCGTAAATTGGAGGCAAATGCCTTCTTGAGTCGTGAGCGCGCAGAGAGTGAGCAGGCTCGTTTGCAGAAGAAAGAGCAACAGTTGATGACCAAACAGCAAGATTTGGAGAATCTTCGTCAGAAACTGAGCAATGATTTTCTGACGGAGCAGAACGCGCTGAACCAACAATTGCAGGATTCGGTGACCCAGTATCTGCGTGAGTACAATGCGGATGGTCATTTGCATCTGATTCTGAATTCGGCTGTGGTGATGAACAAAGTGGCCGGATACGATATTACCGATGAGGTGATTGAAGGGCTGAATGCAAGATATAAGAAGTAAATAACTTCGTTGACCGCCCTTCGGGCTGTAGGACCGCTGCGCTGTAGGACCGCTCACTATGTTCGCTGAAAGAAATACTCGTGCCAAAAGGCTAAGAACAAAGACTAATTGGATAAGACCGGTACTATTCGGTCTATTGTCTATTGTCCTTTGTCCACTGTCCATTGTGCATGCGCAGCGGATACCTCAGGCGATAGAGTACACGGAGGTGTATGATTTTATTGAGGAATTGACGACGGATGGTGTTATTCGTTCGAATGCGGCTATCAAACCTTATACGCGCGATCAGATCGCGCGTATGTTGGTTGAGGCACAAGGCAAGGATTCGTTGCTGACGAAACGGCAGAAAGAAGATTTGCAGTTTTATCTGCAAGATTATGCGTTGGAATGCGACACATTGCCGGTGTATTTGAGTTACGGTCATCGACATGTAACTCAGTGGATTACAGAGGTTTCGAACTTATCGTTGGCGGATCCGAGTTTGCATATATTGACGAAAGATAAGATCTTTAAGATGCGGGTTCGGCCGATTTTGGGTATGGATATTTATGCCAACCGGAAGGGCTTTATTACACATCGCTGGTATGGGGCAGAGATCCAAATGGACATCGCCAAACACCTTTCTATCTGGGGTTCGATACGGGACAATAGTTGGAAAGGAACCGGTTACCTGAAAGATGCGTATTACCCGACGGAAGCGGATAAGATCTATGGTGCGCGGTTGAGTCAACCCGGGTATCTGAATAACTTGCCCGGGGTGCAGTATAAGGAGGCCAATTACGGCGGTGATTTCTCTGATTCGAGAGGAGGTATCTCGTTGTATGCCTGGTGGGGTTCTATTGGCGTGCAACGCGAGCGGATTACTTGGGGCGATGCGCAACATAGTTCGAATATCCTTTCGGCGCATAATCCTGCGGTGCCGATGGTGACGCTGCAATTGACGCCGTGTAAGTGGTTTCAGTTCGATTATTTCCACGCATGGTTGGTTAGTAATGTGATTGATTCGACGTATTGGTACACAGAGCAGCAGACAGCTACGAGTACGCAGCGCGAGTATCGACCGGCGAATAAGTTTATGGCGGCGAACATGTTTACGTTCATGCCTTGCAAGTATGTGCAGTTTTCGTTCGGTAACTCGATTATTTATGCCGAGCGCAATGTGCAGGCGGCGTACTTTATTCCGATTGCTTTCTTCAAATCAATGGACCATCTGTTGACGAAGGGACTTAATACAGAAAACCAGAACAGTCAGGCTTTTGCGACGATTACTGTTCGTCCAACCGACCATTTGCGGGTGTATGGTTCGTTTTTTATCGATGAGTTTAAGTTGTCCCGGCTTAAAAAATCCGACCCTCAACATAATCTGTATTCGTACTTGGTTGGCTTTAATTGGAGCGGTTGGCCGGTACGTGGTTTGAGTCTGCGGGGTGAGTTTGCCCGAACGAATATCGCTACGTATCAACATTCGATAAAAGTGCTGGATTATACGTCTAATTCGTACACAATGGGACATTATATGGGTACGAATGCGCAATCGATTTTTGTGCAGTTGGCGTATCGTCCGACTCGGAGTCTGCGGTTGACGCTCGATTATACCAACGACACCAAATACACGACGTATGAGTATATCCGTGGCGATATAAAGACGATTATCTCGCAGCCGTCTTTTGTTAATCCTATTTGGCGCAACGATGAGGTGAACCTGCGGGCTGTTTATGAGGTCTTCAATAACTGCTACGCGCACGTGGACTTCACCTACAATAATACCCGTGCTTTTGGTGACACGGATATTAACTTGTACTCGCCGGTTTTTTACCAGGGGCAGAATTTTACCTTTACCTGCGGTCTAAGCTTTGGGTTTTAGGAGCCGTCAGCTGTCAGCCGTCAGTATTCAGATTTCATTTTGCGATAATCGCGTCGGGCTTGGAACACGGCTTTGCAGGCAGCGAAACGGCCTTGCAGCAGGTAGAACAACGCCGCCGCATAATCCAAGAAGAACCGTACAAAGAGCACTCCGAACGGGTGCTTTTTGTTTTTGGCTATCATGAGGAGGTTATTGCGGTGGTTGAGGTAGGTTTTGCGGGGACTGTCATAGTGGAGCGAGCCTCCGCCGAGGTGGTACACGACGCTTTGGGGCAGGCATGCCATGTGCCACCCGGCATTGCGCATGCGCCAACAGAGGTCGATCTCTTCCATATGGGCAAAGAAAGCTGCGTCTAATCCTCCGCACTCCTTATATACTGACGTGCGCACGCACATACATGCGCCCGAAGTCCAGTCCACTTCAGCCGTGGTGTCGTATTGGCCTTTGTCTTCCTCCACATGCCATAGGATGCGTCCGCGGCAGTACGGGTAGCCGAGGGCGTTGAGGTAACCGCCTGCGGCGCCTGCATGCTCGAAGTAAGTGCGATTCCGCCAACTTCTGATTTTGGGTTGCACGGCTGCGGTGTCGGGGTGGGTTTCCAAGTAATCGAGTAGGGGGGGGAGCCATCCTTCGGGCGTTTCGACATCCGAATTGAGGAGCACGGTGTAGTCGGCATCCGTTTGTGCGAGCGCACGGTTATAACCTTCGGCAAAGCCGTAGTTTTGGTCTAATGCGATGACGCGAACGGAGGGAAACTCCGTTTGGAGGACCTCTAATGAGTTGTCGGTACTCCCATTATCGGCCACAATGATGTCGCAGCCCGGGATGGCAGTGTGGGCAATGACCGAAGGCAGGTAGGTGCGAAGCATCTCAGCGCCATTCCAGTTGAGTATGATGATGGAACAAGTCATTGGCAGTTAGTCGTTAGTCGTTGGTCCAGTCAGGGCCTCGTTGGTTCTTTTGTGTTTCCAGCGGTTATGGGTCCACAGCCATAGATGCGGGGAGGTTTGGATGTTTTGTTCCAATGCTTGAGCGAAGGCCGTCGTTATTTCTCCCGATTGAGACGATTGCGGTTCGGCCGAAAGGATGCGTACGTACCCGTGGTAATAGCCTCGTTTGGGACGAGTGATAAAGACATAGAAGACGGGGTAGTGGAACTTGGTTCCTAATAACTCTCCACCATCCAGAAATCCAGTGTCTTGGTGCAGAAAATCCACCCACACGTGGGTCACTTCAGGGCGAGGTTTTTGGTCGGCAATCAGTCCAATGATAACCGGTTGTTTTTCTGCCCGGTAACGCACCATTTCTCGTAGAATGCGTTGTTTTTCCACACATTCGCCTCCTCGTTTGGAACGGATGTCAAGCATCAATTGGTCAATGCGGGGATTCTTTTGTTTGCGATAGACATTGAGTTCTTTGACGCCCGGTGACACCCATAATTGCATGGTAGCCATCCACTCCCAATTGCCCATGTGTGCGAGCATGAAGATACCTCCTCCGGCGGCATCGATGAGTCGGTTCACTTCCTCCATGTTTTCGAAGATGACGCGTTGTTTCATCTCTTGGTCGGGGCAGTGATAGCCGTAGATGTTCTCTACGATGTTGTCACAAAACTGATGGTAAAAATCGCGCGCTATTTGTTGGCGTTCGGCGTCGGTCTTGTCAGGAAAAGCGTTTTGCAGGTTCTTGGTCACCATTTTGCGTCGATAGCGCACTACATAGAAAAGTAGCGGAAAGAGTATTCCATCCGCGAGTAAATAGTGCACGCGCAAAGGTAGGCGGCTTAGAAGAGAGACCAGAACATGTAACATATATAGCAGTAAATGGCTAAGATAGGCGATGCGAAAAGAATACTATCAAAGCGATCTAAGACGCCTCCGTGTCCCGGCAGGAAATGTCCGCTGTCTTTGACGCCTACGGTTCGTTTCATGAGGCTTTCCATCAGATCTCCGAAGGTTCCAAAGGCACAAACTAAGGCAGCAAAACCAAAGATGATGGCTTTGTGGTGCGATTCTCCGGCGATGGTATCGAACCAGCCGAAATGACCTAACAGGTAGGCGACGAGGATGGTGACGATGATACCACCGAGCAAGCCTTCCCAACTCTTCTTTGGGCTCACGCGGATGAACATCTTATGGTTGCCGTTTGGCATCCATTTGGCGGTTAGCGACCCGACGCAGTACGCACCCGTGTCGTTCGCCCAGATGAGCACAAAGAGCGCCAAAAGGAGCCATTTGTCCAAGTAGAGGATGGAGCCCATGGTACTCATCGGAAAAACAATCATAGCCTGCGAGATAAACAGGTTTCCCCAGTTATGAATAGGGTTCACCTCTTTATGCCACAGCTCCTCCATGAGAATACCGATGATGACCAGTATATAAGCCGCTGCGATAAAAGCGTAGATGCCCCAAGACTGATGGCTGAGCGTGTTTTCGGGGACGAAGACGAACCATTGTGTACCCGTCCAAAGGAGGAGGGTGGCGATGAGTGAGCCCCAACGCGTTGTGCTGTCGGAACCGACCATGGTATGGAACTCCCATACGCCCCAACACATGATAATCAGCAAGAGGGCGCAGAAAGCGGCCGGATGCCATAGAATACTACCTATTACACAGGCTACAAAGATGGCACCACTGAGGGTGCGTTTCCAAAATTCGCTCATATTCTACAGATCTATAGTTACTTGTCTAAAATTCTTTTTCTCGATGATGGTCCCGTTTTGGATGATTACTAATCCCGGGTTTGCCCGAACGATGGTTTTGAGGGTAACGGGGTCAGCGGTGCAGATGAGATCCCATGCCTCTTCTTCGCACAAACCTAACTCTTCCGCAAAGGTGTAGATTTCCTCAGTTCCTGAACCGGTGACAATATAGTATTTATCGGGTGTGTTGTAATAGAGCGCCAGCACTTTGTTGAGTTGCTTGCGGTCCATTTGTGCGATGTCGTAGATGATAGCTAGGGTGACCGGTTCTTCCGATTCGAGAATATCGTAGGTGATATCTGCGTAACCGAGCGTCATGATTTCGAAATCATGGATGGGTGGTTGATAGCCTTTCTGAATGAGCACGGACCGCTGCTCCACAAAGGTCCATTCGGGATCTCCCTTGGGGTAGTTCTGCAGCGTAAACTCCTGCTGCACGCCGTTTTTCTCGTAGATGAGCGTTGTTTGGTAAATGTTCTGTGGCGCATCTTCAGGTATCTCCATGAGGGTAGGGATATGATTGCCTACTTTATATGGCCGGAAATCGATAAGGGGGAGGTGCTGGTAGGTATATTTCATCAGAATGAACACTGCCACTGCGGCAACTGCGGCGATAGTTATTTCAGCCCACGTGCGCCAGAGTTGCGGAATGGCTTTGCGGCAACAAAGGAGGGTGACGACGAGTGCCAGTAAAACGATGTTCTTCCTGAACGTCTGCCAGTTAGTCAGTACGATGGCATCGCCAAAGCACCCGCAGTCTGAGACGGGGTTCGTGAGGGCTATCCATAGCGTGAGTGGAGTCATGAAAAGATAGAAAACCAATGCTATCCAAGCAGTCCAGTTTGTGCGAACATTGCATAGCATACACACACCTAACACAAACTCCAAACCGATTAAGCCGACTGCCATTATTTCGGCATACGGCATGAAATCTATGAAGAACCCGCCGAAGGCTTTGAGGTAATCTTCGATCTTATAGACAGTGCCGAGGGGGTCTATGGCTTTGACGAGGCCTGAGAAAATAAAGGTCAATGCCACCAGTGTGCGGGCGATACTTCCTATGATATGAAGGGATTTTTTCATGTTTTTTGGTTTATTTGGTTTCGGGATTTATAGTGCGCAAGGCTATTCGTACAGCTTCGCCAACCATTTCGCTGCACGGTCGTTTCTGATAAAACTCCGGTGTTCGCTCGGCAGGGCGAGGGTCAAGGTCTAACTGAGAGGGACAGGAACCTTTGGGTGCCAGTCCTAATAGTTCTGCGCAGATGAGACTGCCGTAGGTGCCTTTGAATTCTCCGGCTAACTGTTGCACGAGTGCATAGTTTGCCATTGTGCCTTGATTGTCATGCGGAGTGGCTGAACCGTTATGCAGTCCGGCTAATAGGAACATTCCACTGGCGGCACCGCATACCATCCTCATGCGCCCCATACCGCCTCCGAACGAAGCTGATAGCCGAAGAGCCAATGTTTCGTCTTCCAAACCGAATAAATCTGCACACGAAGCAAACACTGCTTGCGAGCAGTTGTAGCCTTGTTTAAAGAGTTTTTGTGCGCGTTGCGCGCGTTCTTCGATTATTTCTTCTTTCATAAAACAGCCGCAAAGATACTACTTTTTTGTGAATTATGCAAATAAAGTACTGTTTTTTCTCTTTTTCTTTCTTATTTGCGTAGCAAAACGATTATTTTTTTCAAAATGCTTGCATATATGCAAATTTATTTGTAACTTTGCAGCCAAATATGATTTTTTACTTTAAAACAAACAATCTTATGAAGAAAATTTTCACATTTGCCGTAGTGGCTTTGATGGCTCTCAGCGTTTCTGCATCTACCTACACTCACAGTATTGGTATGGTAGCCGGTTTAGGTATCGGAGCTCAGTACAAAGTTATGCCTTTGGAGCACTTCACTATTATCGAGGAGTTCGGTTATTTCACGAACCCTGATGGTGGCACTGGTTTTGGTTATGCCGGTGCTATCGACAACCTTGTTTTGGCTTATCAAACGAATGGTGTGACGGGCGAAGGAATTGAATTAGACTGGTACGTAGGCGGCCAAATCAAAGTAGGTTATGGTATGGGCAGTTTCGCTGTCTTTGGATTCGGTGCTACTGCCGGTTTGGAGGCTAATATGCAGAAGGCCCCGATTGCTTTCTCGTTCGATTTCCGCCCGGGTTACGCCTTGATGGGAGCTCCGAATGCCGGTATTGGACATATGTTTGACTACTCGTTCAACCTTGGCGTTCGTTATACCTTCTAAGTGTACCTGTATTTTTTATTGATACGAATTGCAGCTTGGCTCGGGCATGAAAAAGCCCGAGCCTTGGTGCGTGGACAGAAGGAACAAAAAGCGCACCCTGAGCGGATAGCCGTCCATGCCGGTGCTATTTGGATTCATGTGGCATCGGTTGGAGAGTTTGAGCAAGCGAGACCGTTGATTGAGCGAATAAGGAGTACAGAATACAGAGTACAGAGTACAGACCGAATTACTCCTACAATTGTCGTCACTTTTTTCTCGCCGTCGGGATATGAGATGCGGAAGGGGTATGAGTTGGTGGATGGTGTTTTTTATCTTCCTTTTGCTACAAGGCGTAACGCGCGGAGGTTTTTGGATACGCTGCAACCAAAGATGGCTATTTTTGTCAAGTATGAGTTTTGGCCGGCGTATTTGCATGAACTGAAGAAACGCGGTATTCCAACCTATTGTATCTCCTCTATTTTCCGTCCCACGCAACGGTTCTTCCATTGGTATGGCAAGTTAGGGCTTCGTTTGTTGCATTGTTTCACGCATATCTACGTACAGGATGAGGCTTCGCGTCGTTTATTGGCAGAGCACGGGGTGCATGACTGTTCTGTGACAGGCGACACGCGGTTTGATAGAGTGACGAAAATAGTTGAGAGTTTAGAGTTGAGAGTTGAGAGAGATGAGCGTTTGGCGCCTATAGCACAATTTGTAGAAGGCTGCGAGCGGGTGATTGTAGCCGGTAGTACATGGCCTAAAGATGAGGAGTTGCTGGAGAGGGCGTTTAGCGATGAGCGATTAGCGATGAGCGGGACTAAGCTTATTATTGTGCCACATGAGATAGATGAAGCGCATTTGCATTTTATCTTTAAGTTGTTCCAAGGAAGGCTAATCACTTATTCCGCCATCAGCCGTCAGCCTTCTGCTACTCGTCGGAATATACTGCAGCGAGCGAATGTGCTGGTGGTGGACCAGATGGGTCTGCTTTCGAAGATTTATACCTTTGCTCAAGTTGCTTATATAGGAGGCGGTTTTGGCGCAGGTATCCATAACACGATTGAAGCCGCGGTGTACGGTTTGCCCGTTGTATTCGGGCCTAATTACACACATTTCCGCGAAGCGAAAGGCCTGATAGCAGCGGGTGCCGCGCGGAGTATTAACAATAGTGAGGCTTTGGCAGAGGCATTGGCTTTGGCGTTAGAGCAGCACGAGAAGATAGGAGAGAAAGCGCGCGAGTATGTACAAAGTGAACTCGGCGCCACTGAGCGCATTTATCATGCGCTGTTTAATTGATAATTGATAATTGACAATTGATAATTCTTAGCCCTGAAGGGCACAATTATTTGACAAAGTCAAATCTTGATAATTGATATTATGGCACAGAAACCCAGTATTCCTAAAGGCACGCGTGATTTCGGGCAACTCGAAATGGCACGTCGCAATTATATTTTTGACGCGATTAAAGGGGTCTTTTCCTTGTATGGTTTCCAACAAATCGAGACACCAGCAATGGAGAATATCGGTACGCTGATGGGTAAATACGGCGAGGAAGGCGACAAGTTGCTTTTCCGTATTCAGAACAGTGGCGAGAAGGCAGCGTCGGCACCGGAGAAAGGTCTGCGCTACGACCTGACTGTTCCTTTTGCCCGCTACGTGGTACAACACCGCGAAGAGATTTCTTTTCCTTTTAAACGCTTCCAGATCCAACCTGTTTGGCGTGCAGACCGTCCACAGAAAGGACGTTATCGCGAGTTCTATCAATGCGATGTAGATGTAGTGGGGACAGATAGTCTGCTCTGCGAGTTGGAGTTGATTCAAATCGTGGAGGAGGTGTACCGTAGGCTTGGCATACGTGTGTGTCTGCATATCAATAACCGCAAGATTCTGGCCGGTATCGCGGAAGTAATAGGTGCGCCGGATAAGATAGTGGATATCACCGTGGCGATCGATAAGTTGGATAAAATAGGTGTTGAGGCGGTTAATGACGAGTTGCGCGAACGCGGACTGAGCGAAGAACAAGTGGAGAAATTGCAGCCTATTTTGAATCTTAACGGTTCTACGGCCGAGAAACTAACGGCCCTTCATTCGATTCTGAGCAATAGTGAAATTGGTCTGAAAGGCGTGGGGGAGATGGAGACTATCTTCGATGAATTAAAGATTGTAGATTGTACGTTGGACATTGAGCTTGATCTTTGTCTCGCGCGCGGACTAAACTACTACACCGGAGCAATTTTTGAAGTGAAGGCTTTGGATGCGCAAATCGGTTCTATCACCGGTGGTGGACGGTACGATAACTTGACCGGTATCTTCGGTTTGCCGGGTGTATCGGGAGTAGGTATCTCGTTCGGTGCAGATCGTATCTATGATGTGCTGACGGAGTTGAACCTCTTCCCCGCTGAACTGCAATCGACCACGCGGCTGCTCTTTGCTACTTTTGGTTCGGATGAGTTGCGCTACGCGCTTACTTGGGCGAACGCATTGCGCGAACAAGGTATCGCCGTGGAGGTGTACCCCGAGCCGGCTAAGATGAAGAAACAAATGGGTTACGCGGATGACAAACAGATTCCCTTTGTGGCTATCGTAGGAAGCAATGAGTTAGAGCAGAATAAAGTGATGCTCAAGGAGATGAGCTCCGGAAATCAACAGTTGGTTGATTTGTCAGAACTCGTTCAATTATTAAATCGTTAAAAAGGTTTTTATTTGATAAAAACGTCAAACTGTTATGGCTGATACGAATAAACAATTCGATGTAGTGACTGCTCGCTGTAGGACTATCTTTGTGGAAAAGATGCAAGATTATGGTCCTTCGTGGCGGATTTTCCGTTTGCACGGGATCACGGATCAGTTGTATATAAAGGTATGTAACATCCGTCAGCGTCAAGAGACCGGCGTGAGTTTGGTAGGCGATGATATACCCGGAAATCTGCGTGCCATCGTCAATTATGGTATCACGGCGATTATCCAAGCCCGCCATGGTTATGCCGATTCGATTGATATGACTCGCGAACAGGCACTTCAATTGTACGACGGCGTGCTTGGCGAGGCCAAGGAGTTGATGGTTCGCAAGAATCATGACTACGGCGAGGCGTGGCGAGAGATGTCTAAGGAAGGTATAGTGGATATGATCTTGGCCAAGATTATCCGAATCAAAACCATCATAGAGCATGACGGCAAAACGATAGCATCCGAAGGCGTAGAAGGCAATTATTTCGATATCATCAACTATGCCATCTTTGATCTAATCCATTACGAGAACTAAGACTATATGCACTATTTTTTGGCTATAATAGGTGGTGGACCTGCTGGTTACACAGCCGCTGAGAAGGCTTCGAAAGCCGGTAAAGATGTCATTTTGTTTGAACAGAATGCAGTAGGGGGGACGTGCTTGAATGTGGGTTGTATTCCTACCAAATCGTTGTTGTATGGTGCGAAACAGTACTTTAACGCTACGCACGCACAGAAATACGGTGTGACGGCAGAGAAGGTGTCGTTTGATTTTGCCGCTATGCAAAAGCGCAAAACGATTGTAGTTCGTAAGCTGGTTGCCGGTATCAAACAGCGTTTGAATAACGAGCATTGTACTGTGGTGAGCGGTGCAGCAACCGTGGTCAGCCGGACAGATGAGGCAGTGACCATTCAGTGCGGCGGGCAAACCTACGAAGCGCAGAACCTGCTCATCTGTACGGGTTCGACGAACTTTGTGCCCCCTATTGTGGGTATTAAGGATAATCCTGCTGTTTGGGATAGCACGGATGCGTTGGCGGCTACTGAACTGCCGAAGCGAATCATCATCGTTGGCGGAGGTGTCATCGGAATGGAGTTCGCGACGCTTTATCATGAACTTGGTGTTCCAGTGACGGTTATCGAAGCGATGCCTACTATTCTGCCGAACCTTGACCAAGACATCGTTTCTGTGTTGCTGGATAAGTACCGCAAGGCAGGAATGACCATTCTGACAAGCACCAAAGTAGAGTCGTTTGAAGGCGGCAAAGTGACAGCTAACGGTGAAGTGTATGAGGCCGATAAGATACTGGTGAGCGTTGGCCGCCGGGCGAACTTACAGGGTCTGGAAGCGCTTAGTGATTTGGAACTGAACCGCGGGGCAATCATGGTGGATGAGTTTATGAAAACTAACCTGCCGAATGTGTATGCTGCCGGAGATGTGACGGGTAAGATTATGTTAGCGCATGTGGCGGCTCGTCAAGCGGAAGTGTGTGTGGGACGGTTACTGAAGCAGATTCCGCTGCAACGTATCGCGTACAATGCCATACCATCCGTAGTCTATACGAACCCCGAGATAGCATCTGTAGGTATTACGGAGCAGCAGGCAGCAGAGTTGAATATCGAATCGGAGGTTCGTCAGTTGCCGATGACGTTTAGCGGGCGGTTTATGGCAGAGAATGAAGGCGAGACGGGGCTGTGTAAGATGGTGATTGACGCCAAGAACCAAAGCGTGTTGGGGGTACATTGTATTGGCAATCCTTGCTCGGAGTTTATCGCCGCTGCGTCCTTTGCCGTACGTAATGGGTACACAGTGCCGGAGTTCCAACAAGTGGTCTTCCCGCATCCTACCGTCAGTGAGATTTTACATGAAATTTTGTAATTGCAATAACCTTAAAATAACACATATGAAAAAACATTTTATTACTTTTTTTGCCTTGGCGTTGATGACGCAAGTAGGTTTGGCCAATGTGCCAACAGGCGTGGCCGCTATTCCGGAAGGATATTATCAGACAGTAAACAACAAGACCGGAGATGCAATCTTGGAAGCTCTGAAGACTCAAATTGACAACCACACAGAAATCGCGTATGGGGCGTTGGAGGACTATTATGAGCAAACGGATTTTCGTGGCGATACGGTTTGGGACATGTATTCAACGTGTCGTTTTACGATTCATGACACTGGATCTCAATCGTATGTTTGTCATACTTGGAATAAGGAGCATTCTATTCCGCAGTCTTGGTTCAACAAGAAGACTCCGATGAAGTCTGACCTTTTCCATGTGTATCCGACTGATTCGCGTGTGAACAATTTCCGTGGGAATATGCCCTATGGAGAGACGAATGCGACTACCAGTGGAATTTCGCAAGACCCTCATAATCATGCGTTGGGTAAAATAGGAATAAGTTCCTTCAGCGGTTATTCCGGTAAAATCTATGAACCGGATGATGAATACAAGGGTGATTTTGCACGTACATACTTTTATATGGTAGCTCGATATCGCAACAATACTTTGAATAGTTCAGAAGGAGCTAATGTGTTTACGGCTAATCCGACTAACTTAACTTCTTATGCGCAAGCTTTATTCCTTAAATGGCATCGCCAAGACCCCGTTTCACAGAAGGAGATAGACCGCAATGAGGCAGTATATGGCATTCAACACAATCGCAATCCGTTCATTGACTATCCCTATTTGGTAGAATATATCTGGGGAGAGAAAGCCGGAGAAAAAGTTGCGATGGAACATCTGGTAGCATCCTGTGATACAATTTTCATTCCTGGAGAGAGTGACGGATGGCGAAGCGATGTAGTCCCACAAAGAGTGGAAGACGCGGATGAAGTGCACGCGGCAAAGAAAGTATTGGTCGATGGGCGTATTTATATCGTCATCGAAGGCCAATGGTTCACGGTGATGGGTGAGCATGTAAAATAACTGATAATAACGACATTATTCAAAAACAATACGATTATGAAACCATTACAAGAAATGACGGTTGCGTTGGCCAGTGACCACGCAGGTTTTGGACTGAAATCGATGATTCTACTGTATTTAGAGCGCGAAGGTGCTAAAGTGATAGATTTTGGATGCTATTCGATGGAGAGTTGTGATTTTCCTGATTTTGCGCATCCTATGGCCGAGGCCGTAGAGAAGGGCGAATGTGATTTTGGTATAGGTTTTTGCTCCACCGGCAATGGTATGGCAATAGCTGCGAACCGCTACTCTGGTATTCGTGCCACTGTTTGTTGGGAACCTAAAATGGCGAAGAACGCGCGTCGATTCTTTGATGCCAATGTGCTCTGTCTGCCCGCAGGGAATATCGCCACGGACAAAGCTTTGGAGGTGCTGCAGAAGTTCTGTGAGACCGATTTTGAGGGTGGACGATATGAACGTCGAATCAATAAATTAGCGATATAAAAATACAAAATTAATGAGTAAGCTTAACGTTAAAATGCATATCTTGGCACCGCTGACTGCGTTGGTGGTGCTGTTCATGTGGTTTGTGCCGAGTTCATTCTTCGGTATTGAGGGGCTGACAGTGGTGCAACAACGTACCATCGCCATTTTCTGCTACGCTGCCCTCATGTGGATGTTTGAGATCATTCCCGCATGGGCGACCTCTGTGACGACGATGGTGTTCTTGCTGTTGGCGGTTTCCAATAAGGGCTTCACCACGCCTGAGATGGGTAATCTGGTCAACTTCAAGGAGATCATGGGCGCGTTTGCTGACCCGATTATCATGCTTTTCTTAGGTGGCTTTGTGTTGGCTATCTGTGCCAGCAAAGTAGGACTGGATGTCGTTCTGGCACGGGTGATGTTAAAGCCCTTTGGCACCAACCCTAAATGGGTGTTACTGGGCTTCTTGACACTCATCAGTGTGATGTCCATGTTCATGAGTAACACCGCCACTGCTGCGATGATGTTAGCCTTCTTGGCGCCTGTATTACGCACGTTGCCGGCGGATGGTGGAGGACGTGTGAGCTTAGCGATGGCCATTCCTATCGCGGCCAATATAGGTGGTTTGGGAACGCCTATTGGTACGCCTCCTAATGCTATCGCTATCGGTCAGTTAGCTGCGATGGATATTAACATCGGCTTCAGTGCTTGGATGGTACGCATGGTGCCGGTGGTGATTATTATGATTCTGTTTGCATGGTGGTTGCTGATGTTTCTTTTCCCCTTTAAGGCAAAGGATGTGAAGATTGTTATTCAGTCCGACGAGCATCATCATATAGGTTGGAAATTCTGGGTCGTTGCTGTGACGTTCGTTGTTACGATTTTGCTGTGGATGACGGGTGAGCTTACTCACCTTAACTCCAACGTGGTAGCGCTGATACCATTTGCTGTCTTTGCGCTCGTAGGTGTTTTCAAACGCGAAGATTTTGCCAAGATTGAATGGCATGTATTATGGATGGTAGCCGGTGGATTTGCTATCGGAACAGCGTTGAACAAGACCGGTCTGGCTGCTGCACTGGTAGAAGCGATCCCATTCGGTAATTGGTCGGCTATAGCTGTGCTCATCATCGCCGGTGTGCTGGGTTGGTTGCTATCTAACTTCATCTCTCACTCTTCGGCTGCGAACCTCCTGTTGCCTATTTTGGCGGTAGTAGGAACGGCGATGAGCGAGCAGTTAGGTGCTTTTGGTGGCGTGACCACCTTACTCGTTTGCGTAGCTGCCTCCACTTCCTTCGCCATGTTACTGCCTATCTCCACGCCACCGAATGCTATTGCCAGTTCGACCGGTTTGATTAAGACTTCGGATATGGCCAAAGTAGGGCTTATCATCGGTTTGACCGGTGTGGCGTTGGCTTATACTGTGATCATGTTATTCCCGTTCTAAGATGAAACGAGTACTAAGTATATGCTTTCTTTTTTCGCTGCTGGCAGTACCTGTTATTGCGCAGGATTCTGTCCAAGTAGCGAAGAAAGCGGCGGTGAAGTCGCATCTCAAGCAGCACTTCAAACCCTATGGTTTTATTCGCAACTATTTTGTCTATGATAGCCGCGAGTCCTATTCTGGCACCGGTGATTTGTATAATTACCAGCCTAAGGATGAGAATTGGAATCAAACGGACGACCCAGCTTTACGCCAAGATCTGAATGCGCAGAGCACGTTCCGTTTTCTATCCCTTACCACGCGTTTGGGCTTGAATATAGTAGGGTATAAATGGCGTAACACAGAGTTCAGCGCTAAGATCGAAGCTGACTTTTACGCAGGGCTGAGTACTAAGACCTCTACCGTCAATTCCGCCATCAAGGAATCGCACGCTGTGAGTGGTGTGGCGCAGTTCCGTCTCCGTCAGGCCTATCTGACACTGGCTTGGGATAGCCTGACGATGGTAGGAGGCAAGGATTTCGCCCGTGTGGACCTGTTGATAGGTCAGACTTGGCATCCGATGGCGGCAGACTTGTGCGACGTGATTGCTTTGGCTTCCGGTGCGCCATTTGGTCCGTTTAACCGTTCGCCGATGGTGAAGATGGATGCGCGTTTGGGTAAGTTTGTGACGCTCACCGCGGCAGGGATTTGGCAAATGCAGTACTTGTCTATCGGTCCCGGTAACGTGCAGTCAGCGGAGTATATGCTGTATGGCAAAACACCGGAGGCGTACGTAGGCTTATCGGTGCACACAAAGGGTTTCTTAATGCGTGCCGGTGCCGATGTGCTGAGTATTCAACCCCGTCATATCGGCACAGCCTTGGATGCTATCGGTAATCCTGTCAATGGTACGGATGGCAAACCCTTGCAAATCAAAGTGAATGATCGTATTACCACCGCTTCGCCGTTCGTTTATCTGCAATACAAAAAGGGCGAGTTCTCCATTAAAGCGAAGACCATCTTTGCCGAAGCTGGTGAACATATGAACCTTAATGGCGGATACGGCGTGAGTCGCATCAACGCAGATGGTTCGTACGCGTACACACCTACGCGCACTTCGTCTTCATGGATTAGTATCGTCTATGGTGGTAAAGTGGGTAAGCAAGAGGACAAACATCCGCAGAAATTGCAAGGAATCCTATTTGGTGGATATGTGCAGAATTTCGGTACCAAAGAGGCGTTGGTTAGTGCGAGCGAATTCTACTACCCCCGCGCGAATAATATGAACCGCATGTGGCGTCTTTCTCCAACCTTGCTTTATACGGTAGGGAAGTTCCAATTGGGACTGGAATATGAGATCACATCGGTTCAGTACGGCGATAAAGCACAAGGTATGAACTTGGCCAACGGGCTATATGATAAAGGGCTGCACTGGGTCACTAACCACCGCCTGCAACTCATGACAAAATATAACTTTTAGAAAATACATACCCATAAAAATGAAAGCAGCCGTCATCGCGACGACTGTTTTTCTTAGGTATTAGTCTGTTTATTTAAGGTACAAAAAAGATTGGTCTATTTAGTTGGATTTGCTAACTGTAGTTGTCATTTTTAAATCCGATGCAAAGGTACTACTTTTTTTTGAATGTGCAAAATTATTTTATATGTTATTCAGCATATTTTTGGTTTTGCACTACTTTTTTTGCATTTTGTAAGCAAAATAGTGAATTTCTACGCCCTCTCCAACTCAATAACTTCTAAATTGTCTATTTTGGAACCATCAATCGTAAACCGCAGTAAGGTCTGGCAGGGTTGCCAACCTTGTTTGCCGGCTGCACCGGGGTTCATCGTCAAAAAATGATAGAGCGGATCGTACTGCACTTTGAGAATATGACTGTGACCGCATACCACAAGGTCAATGCGCATCTTTGGATCGTCAGGGAACATACGCGTACCTTCGAACATATTCCGTAGGACGGGATTATATCTTCCGGGGTGACCGATGATGTGACCGAGCAACACATTGACCTCTTCTACCTTAAACCGATAGAACTCCTCCAACGAGTATCGCACATCGCCGCTATCCATATTTCCATAGACAGCGCGCGTAGGTTTGAACTCACGCAAGGCTTGTAGCACCTCCATCGAACCGATATCACCGGCGTGCCAGATCTCATCCACCTCTTTGAAATGCTCAAAGACGCGTTTATCTAAATAGCCGTGTGTGTCTGATAATACTCCGATTCGTGTCATTTCCTTGTCAAATGGTCAATGGAATAGATTGCCGCCAAAAGGGCGAGGATGATGATGGTGGCGAAGAAAAGCACATCGCGGAGGTCCAAGACGCCGCGCGAAAGGGCGGAGTAGTGGTCCTGCAAAATCACCCAATAGAGCACAAAACAGCTCAGCGCGCCGGTGATGAAGCAGACAATCTGACTTTTGCTGAACGTGGCGCATAGCAGGCCCAAGGACATGAACGTGCCGCTCAGCAGAACAAGACCGATGAACGCACCGGCAAATGCACCGCTATCCAAGTTACCCATCGGTTCGGCCATATACGCCACTACAAAATAGTGCACGAGGCATGGCAGTAAACCGATTAGCACTAAGGTCCATGCGGCAAAGTACTTACCCAATACTATGCGACTGAGTGAGACAGGCTTTGTACGCAGCAGATCCCACATTCCGCTTTGTCGCTCTTCGGAGAACAAACGCATCGTCAGCGCTGGACAGAGTAACATGAACAACCACGGACTGAGTTGGAAGAGACCATCCACTTGGGCGTACCCCGAGTCTATGATATTCCATTGACCCGGGATCACCCAAAGGAAGAGACTGATCGCCAACAGGTACAACCCGATAACTATATACGCAATCGGCGTCGAGAAATAATATGCGAGTTCCTTACGGAACATGTACGAATTTACGATTTGACGATTAGTGTTTTACCTCAACGTTCGGGTCAACGGGCGTTTTGGGGAAGAAAATCCAGAAACTAACAGCCACTACGAGGGCAAAGCCTGCGAAAATGTACCAAGCATGCTTCCAACCGTCCCAAATAGCCAACGGACCTTGCACTACTACCTCTTGGGCGTTAACAAGTTTATTTACAATCGCTTGCGCGGAAAGGGTACCGATGGTAGCGCCTAAACCGTTGGTCATCATCATGAACAGACCCTGAGCCGAAGAACGCTGAGCAGGTTCGGTCTCTTGGTCCACATACAGCGCACCGGAGATGTTGAAGAAATCAAACGCAAAGCCGTAAACGACGCAACTCAGCACGAACAGCAGTACTCCCGGGAAACCAGGATCGCCGGCTCCGAAGAAACCAAAGCGGAACACCCAAGCGAACATAGCCATCAGCATCACATTCTTGATACCGAAGCGTTTCAAGAAGAACGGGATAGTTAAGATACACAACGCCTCGCATATCTGAGAAATAGAAATCAAGATATTCGCGTGCTGTACACCAAATGTGCTGGCGAACTCAGAGATGTTCTCAAACGAGGTGATATAAGGGTTGGCGTACGAGTTGGTAACTTGCAAACACATTCCTAACAGCATCGAGAAGATGAAGAACAACGCCATCTTTTTCTGTTTGAAGAGGGCAAACGCTTTCAGACCCAGCGCCTCTACCAAATCCACATTGCCTTCTACTTTCTTCACCGGACAAGCAGGTAAGGTGAGCGAATAACCGGCCATCAGCAGACTCAAACCACCACTGAGGATGAATTGCAGCGGTGATGCTTGAATACCTAAAAGATCCACACTCCATTCCGCCGCAATGAAACCTACCGTACCAAACACACGAATAGGCGGAAAATCCTTTACGGTGTCCATGCCTTCTTTCACCAACGCATTGAAAGCCACGGAGTTAGTCAGTGCGATGGTTGGCATATAGAATGCTACCGAAAGGGTGTAAAGGGTGAATAAAGTACTAAACTGCACCTCAAGACCACTTTGTAGGCCGTACCAACCGGCTGCAATCATGAACGCGCCTGCCAGAAAATGACAGATACTCTGCAGTTTCTGCGCCTCTATCCAGCGGTCCGCTACGATACCCATTAACGCCGGCATAAAGAGGCTGACGATACCCTGAATAGAGTAGAACCAACCTATCTGATGTGCCATGCCGTGCTTGAACAGGTAAGTACCCATCGAAATCAAGTACGCACCCCATACGGCGAACTCCAAGAAGTTAAACACAATCAGACGAATCTGTAACGATCTGTTTTTCATAATAATATTATTTTTATGGATTAATGTTTCATCCTATGCTGCCTCGGAATCCCTATGAGACCTAAAATTCCGAGGTAAAGTGGAACGTGATATGTTTGTAATCTTGCTGCGCCATGTTAAGCACGTACGCGCTATCCGCCATAAACACATCCCTTCCTTCTTTGTCGGTGGCCATGTATTGCGCCTTGCGTTTCTTAAAGGTGTCCAGTTCGATCTCACCCTCTTTGTCGGTCACTTGTATCCAGCAGGCTTTGTACATTTGTAGGGGTTGCCAACGACATTTGGCTTGGTACTCATGCTCGAGACGGTATTGGATCACTTCGAACTGCAATTGTCCTACCGTGCCGATTATCTTGCGTCCGTTTAGTTGACTGACGAACAGCTGTGCCACACCTTCATCCATCAATTGCGCCACACCCTTATCGAGCTGTTTCTGCCGCATCGGATCTGCGTTTTCAATGTATTTAAACATCTCCGGCGAAAAGGACGGCAGACCTTTAAAATGCAGCTTCTCTCCGCTGGTCAGCGTGTCGCCTATCTTAAAGTTTCCTGTGTCAGGCAGACCCACAATGTCGCCGGCAAACGCTTCATCCACGGTCTCTTTCTTCTGTGCCATAAAACAGGTAGGAGCCGCAAAACGCATTTGCTGGTCCTTACGCACGTGGTAATAATAGGTATTTCGAAGGAACTTACCGCTGCAAATCTTAAAGAAGGCAATACATGACCGATGGTTCGGGTCCATGTTCGCATGGATCTTAAAGCAGAACGCTGTGAACTTATCTTCCATCGGTTCTACTGCCCGCTCCTCTGCTTGCACGGGACGAGGCGAAGGTGCATTCTCCACAAAGAAATCCAGCAACTCCTGTACGCCGATGGTCTTGTAAGCTGAGCCAAAGAAGACCGGTGCCAAGTCACCCCGCAGGTATGCCTCGCGGTCAAACGCATCGTACACACCATCTATCATCTCCAATTCTTCTTGCAACTTCGGCGTTAGTTCGGATGGCCGGTTGTTGAGTGCGAAGACAGATTCAAACTTCAATCCCTGTCCGTTCGCCCAAGTAACAGGAGTGCAATGAATACCGAGTTCGCGTTCCGCTTCGTCCATCAGGTCAAACGGGTCCTTGCCTTCGCGGTCCATCTTATTCATAAACACCATCACCGGCGTCTTACGCATTCGGCACACCTCCATCAACCGACGCGTCTGCGTCTCCACACCTTTGGCACTATCAATCACAACGATCGCACTATCCACGGCTGTCAACGTACGGAACGTATCTTCCGCAAAATCCTGGTGACCCGGCGTGTCAAGAATGTTGATATGATAAACGGTGTCGTCCTGCTGCGAATGTCCGGGTCCGGAGCCTCTCCGGTAATCAAAGCCCATGACTGAGGTGGCAACAGAGATTCCACGTTGTTTCTCTATCTCCATCCAGTCGGAGGTCGCCGTCTTGCGGATCTTGTTACTCTTCACGGCACCGGCCACGTGGATAGCACCACCGTAGAGCAGCAGTTTCTCGGTCAGCGTCGTCTTACCTGCATCAGGGTGCGAGATAATAGCGAACGTCCTACGGCGTAATATTTCCTGTTGATCAGCGGAGGGTAGCATTGAACTGTTTCTCGAATGTAGCCTTCAGGCGGTTCATGATGTTTTCTATCTGCGTGTCTTTGAGCGTGTTATCGGGGTCTTGTAAGATGAACGAGATCGCGTATGATTTCTTACCGGCCGGTAAGTTCTTGCCTTCATAGACGTCAAAGAGGAACACGTTCTTGAGCAGTTTCTTCTCAGTCGCAAACGCCGCGCGGGCAAGGTCTGCGAACTGTACTTCGGTATCAACGAGCAACGCAAAATCACGTTTCACTTCGGGATACTTAGGCAGGTCGGTGATGACGGCTTTGTATTGTTTGTTCTGCTTCAGAAGGGCGTTCCAGTCCAAGTCGGCGTAGAACACTTCTTGGTCGATATCGAAGATCTTCAGCACCGAACGAGCGACGATACCGATGAAGCCTAAACACTTGCCGTTCACCGCTTTGAGCACTAAACCGTCTGCGAATAGTTCGGACTCTAATTTCTCCGTCGTCAGTTTGGCTACATCCACGCCCAGACGAGTCAATATATTATTTACGTACGCGCGCAAATGGTAGAACGAACTCTTCTCCTCTTTGCGTACCCAACTCTGCGCGGCTTTGTTGCCGGTTACCCACAAACCCAAATGCGGCTCTTCTGAGTAGCGTACGAGCGGATCTAATTCCTTCCCTTCAGGGAGGGTTAGGGTAGGCTTGTAGTGGTAACAATTGCCAAACTCATAGAACTGCAGGTCGGTGTTACGACGGTTCACATTGCGGGCAATGGACTCCAGACCGCCAAAGAGCAAGGTCTGACGCATCACACCAAGGTCTTGGCTCAGCGGGTTCATAATCTTCACGCACGTATCAAGCGTCAGTTCGTGGAGCGGCTCGTAGTAACTCATTTTCGTCAGTGAGTTATTGAGGATCTCGTTGAAGCCTTGTGCCGTCAGCTGCTCGGCAATGCGGCGTTGTAAGGCCACAGGGTCGGGTTTCTTACCGTACGCCAAACTGGTGTTCAACTTCTCAGGGAACTCAATATTGTCGTAGCCGTAGATACGCAGAATATCTTCCACTACATCGCACTCACGCTGCACATCCACGCGGTAACGCGGCACTTCAAGTTGCCAAACATCGCCGTTCTTGGACTTGATCTTAATCTCCAACGCGTTAAGGATGGTCTCAATCGTCTCTTCGTCTATCGCTTTTCCTATCAGTGAGTTAACACGGTTGATATCAATCGTCACAGGCCAGGGCGCAAACACCTCTCTCCCGTCTCCACCAAGGGGAGAAGCTCCCTCTCCTTGGGAGAGGGGTTGGGTGAGGTTGTCACTAACCTCCATCGCTACTTGTCCACCGGCTACTTCTTGAATCAGCAAGGCCGCGCGTTTGAGAACGTAAAGGGTATTATTGGGATCGCAGCCACGCTCGTAACGGAAAGAAGCGTCTGTTTGCAACTGATGCCTACGGCTGGTCTTACGAATCGTCACAGGGTCAAAATAAGCGCTCTCAAGGAAGATATTCTTCGTCTGCTCACTCACGCCGCTTTCCAGACCTCCGAACACACCGGCGATACACATCGCTTCTTCGGCATTAGCAATCATCAGGTCGCGTTCATCCATCGTCCGCTCAATGCCGTCCAGCGTCACAAACTTCTCTCCGGCGTGCGCATAACGCACATGAATCTCGTTACCCTTGATCTTATCGGCATCGAAAGCGTGCAAGGCCTGACCCATCTCATGCAGCACGAAGTTCGTTACATCCACGATATTATTGATAGGCCGTAAACCGATGGTGCTCAGCGCTTTCTGCAACCACTCCGGTGATTCTTTTACCGTCACACCGGTGATACTGATACCTGTATAACGCGGACAAGCCTCCGGCGCATCTACAATAACCTTCACCTTAAGCCCTTCACTATTCACCTTAAACGCCTCCACCGAAGGTTTCTGAAGGCGGACTGCTGACTGCTGATGGCTTTGATAGTACGCATACAGATCGCGCGCTACGCCGTAGTGACTGCAAGCGTCCGAACGGTTAGGTGTTATATCTACCTCAATCAGCGTATCGTTCTCCACGTGGTAATAATCCGCCGCTTTCATACCAACCGGTGTGTCGGCAGGCAGCACAATGATACCGGCGTGGTCAGTTCCTACACCTATCTCATCCTCTGCACAGATCATTCCCCAACTCTCCTCACCGCGCAGCTTACCCTTCTTGATCGTAAAGGATTGTTCGGCTCCGGAGCCGCTCCGGTCATAAAGCACGGTGCCGATGGTAGCAACAATCACTTTCTGACCGGCAGCCACGTTCGGTGCACCGCAAACGATAGGCAACGGTTCGCCTTCACCGATATTCACTTTGGTAACATGCAAATGGTCCGAATTAGGGTGCGCCTCGCAACTCAGCACTTCGCCTACTACCAAGCCTTTCAGACCGCCACGGATGGTCTCTACTTCCTCTACTGTTCCTACCTCGAGACCGATAGAAGTAAGAATCTTGGCTACTTGTTCTGCATCATCCGGCAGATTAATATAGCGCTTTAACCAGTTGTACGAAATATTCATAGATACAATTTTTCCAATTTGGCTGCAAAGTTACAAAAAATATTTGGAATAAACAAGGATTTTACAAAAAAAATCAAACTACTTGACTTTTTTGCAAAATTTTTATGTGCGATGATTTTCCGAAAAAAACCTTTCGGTCTCTTCGGATTCTCCGGATTCTCCGGATTCTCCGGATTCTCCGGATTCTCCGATCTCTCCGGATTCTCCGGATTATCCCTAATCTGCCCCGAAACTGCCCCGAAACTGCCCCGAAATTGCATCGAATGCTCATCGTATGCTCATCGTATGCTCATCGTATGCTGAATGGATGCTTGTGCTTACGTCTGTACACTCAAAAGACGCTATGAGGCCGAGAACCAACCTCTTTTCGAAATCGAGTACAAAGATACAAAAAAAAATTCAAATATCCAAATTTTGTACCAAAAAAATGAAAAAAAATACGAATGTGCAAATTTATTTGCATATGTCAAAAAAAAGCAGTATCTTTGCACGCTAAATTAAATTAGGTGTATTATGTTTGATAACTTAAGCGAACGATTAGAGAGAAGTTTTAAGATTCTGAAAGGTGAAGGTCGTATCACCGAAATCAATATTGCTGAGACCGTCAAGGATATCCGCAAGGCTTTGCTGGAAGCGGATGTGAACTACAAGACTGCCAAACAGTTCACCGACCGCGTGAAGGAGAAAGCATTGGGACAGAACGTCATCAACGCTGTTCGGCCGGGGCAATTGATGATTAAGATCACCCACGACGAGTTGGCGGAACTGATGGGTGGCGAAGCGCAGGAGATTAACCTGAAAGGTAATCCGGCAGTCATCTTAATGGCTGGTTTGCAAGGTTCCGGTAAGACGACGTTTGCCTCCAAACTCGCCAATTATCTGCAGACCAAGAAGGGCAAGAAAGTGATGCTCGTGGCCTGCGACGTCTACCGCCCTGCCGCCATCGAGCAATTACGCGTATTAGGCGAACAAATCAACGCCAAGGTCTATACCGGCGAGAATGAACCAAACCCTGTCAAGAAAGCCGAGGCAGCTATCTCAGAGGCCAAGAAATTCGGCTACGATGTGGTGATCGTGGATACTGCCGGTCGTTTGGCGGTTGATGAACAGATGATGAACGAGATAGCCGCTATCAAACAGGCTATCACGCCGAGCGAGACTTTATTTGTCGTCGATGCGATGACAGGTCAAGACGCCGTGAATACCGCTAAGGAGTTCAACGACCGACTGGATTTTGGCGGCGTAGTACTGACCAAACTGGATGGTGACGCCCGAGGCGGTGCAGCCCTCAGTATCCGAACGGTGGTCGATAAACCGATTAAGTTCATCGGCACCGGCGAGAAGATGGAAGCCATTGATGTGTTCCACCCCGCACGTATGGCAGATCGTATCTTAGGTATGGGTGATGTCGTATCGCTCGTGGAGCGCGCGCAAGAACAGTACGACGAAGAGGAAGCACGGCGCGTAGCGAAGAAGATTGCCAAGAACCAATTTGATTTCAATGATTTCCTTGGACAATTGGCGCAAATCAAGAAAATGGGTTCGATGAAGGACCTGTTGGGTATGATACCGGGCATGGACAAAGCGCTGAAAGGTGTAGAAGTGAGCGACGACGCATTCAAACCCATTGAGGCGATGATCAACTCCATGACGCCGGCTGAACGTGCTAACCCCTCCTTGCTCAACGGTAGCCGAAAAGCGCGTATTGCTAAAGGTGCCGGAGTGGACATTGTTGCCCTCAACCGATTCCTCAAACAATTCGACCAAACGGCAAAGATGATGCGCAAAGTGCAACAAATGAAGAGACGGTAAATAGCAAATGGTAAATGGTAAATGACCAAATGGTAAATATCCTTGATGGTAAAAGAGTAGCGGCGGAGATTCGCGCGGAACTGCGCGCTGAGGTCGAAACGTTGAAGGCACAAGGCAAACGAGCGCCGAAATTGGCCATTGTGCTGGTAGGAAACAACCCTGCAAGCGAGGTATATGTGGCTAACAAACTCAAGGCCTGCGCAGAAGTGGGTATCGAGGCGCAAGCCATTCGCTATCCGATGGACATCACCGAGCACACCTTGCTCAACGAGATAGCCAAACTCAATAACGACGCCTCTATCGACGGCTATATAGTGCAACTACCGTTGCCGGAACACATCAACGAAACGGCGATTCTCTCTGCCATCGATTACCGCAAAGACGTTGATGGTCTGACACCGGAGAACGTAGGCCGTACAGTACAAGGTTTGCCTTCTATCATCAGCGCTACGCCCCGCGGTATTCGCGAACTGTTAGCGCGGTATAACATCCAAACGGCCGGTAAGCATGTGGTGGTCATCGGACGGTCGAACATCGTCGGTAAACCGATGGCTATCCTGCTGATGCAACGGCCGTACTTATCCCTGCCGGGCATGAGTGCCTCTGCGTTGGGAGATGCCACCGTCACGATCTGTCACAGCAAGACACAAGACCTCGCAGCTATCTGCCGCACAGCGGATATCATCATCGTAGCGGCTGGCTCTCCAAAACTATTAACTGCGGAAATGGTCAAAGAAGGCGCCGTAGTGATCGATGTTGGTATCAATAGAGTCGAAATCACCAATAACCAATCACCAATCACCAATACCAAGCGTTTCCGCTTGGTAGGAGATGTTGATTTTGAACACGTAGCGCCGAAGGCGTCGTATATAACCCCCGTGCCCGGAGGCGTAGGACCGATGACGATTGTCAGTCTGCTGCAAAACACAATACAAGCATACAATGAACATTCTCGATAAAATAGAAGGCTTGGAAGCCAAGTTCCATGAGGTATCACTCCTCATCACCGACCCTTCGGTCATAGCCGACCAAGCACGTTATGTGCGGCTCAACCGTGACTACCACGACCTCGAGCGTGTGCTCGAAGTGGCTTCGCGTTACAAGAAAGCCCTTAAGGACCTTAAGGACGCTAAGGACCTTTTCTTCAATGAACAGGACGCTGACCTAAAAGAAATGGCGAAGGCAGAGATAGAGGAACTCGAACCGCAGATTCCTAAGCTTGAAGAAGAACTCAAACTGCAACTGCTGCCCCAAGATCCCGAAGACGGTAAGAACGTGGTGATGGAGATTCGTGGCGGCACAGGCGGTGACGAAGCAGCAATCTTTGCCGGTGACCTTTTCCGTATGTACTGTAAGTATTTTGAGATCAAAGGTTTCAAATACACCGTCTCTTCTTTCACCGAAGGTGCCGCAGGCGGATACAAGGAGATTATCTTCAATGTGACAGGCACCAATGTCTATGGCACGCTTAAGTACGAGTCCGGTGTGCACCGTGTACAACGTGTGCCGGTGACGGAAACGCAAGGACGTGTGCACACGTCCGCGGCGACAGTGGCTGTACTGCCCGAAGCGGATGAGTTTGAAGTGCATATCAATGAAGGCGAGATCAAATGGGAGACCTTCCGTTCCGGTGGAGCAGGCGGACAGAACGTCAACAAAGTGGAATCGGGTGTGCGGCTGCGCTATAACTGGAAGAACCCCAATACAGGCGAAGTGCAAGAGATTCTAATCGAGTGTACAGAAACGCGTGACCAGCCTAAGAATAAGGAACGCGCGCTCTCACGCCTGCGCACGCAGATATATGATAAGGAGCACCAGAAATACATTGACGACATCGCTGCGCGCCGTAAGACCATGGTCTCTACGGGTGACCGCTCGGCCAAGATTCGTACCTATAACTACCCACAAGGACGTATCACAGACCATCGTATCGGCTACACCGTCTATAACCTCGCCGCTTTCATGGACGGTGACATCCAAGGCGTCATCGATGCCCTCCAAGTAGCCGAAAATGCAGAACGACTCAAGGAATCCGAGTTATAATGTATTTATTCTACTGTCCTGATATTGAAGTAAAACAGACCCTCTCTGAAGAGGAGAGTGGACATTGCGTGCGGGTGTTACGCTACACCAAAGGTGATGAGATTCTCATCACAGATGGACGCGGTACAACCTATACCGCGCGTATCACGAATCCGCATCCCAAGCATTGCGATTTTGAGATCATCAGTCGCGAGAAGCAAGAACCGCATCATCATTTCCATTTGCACATAGCCGTGGCACCCACGAAGAATATCGAACGCTTGGAATGGGCCATTGAGAAATGCGTGGAGATAGGCGTAGATGAAATCACGCCGCTGTTATGCCGTTTCTCCGAACGCAAGCAGTTACGCACCGACCGATTAGAGAAAATCATCCTCTCTGCCGCCAAACAGAGCCTCACACCCTATCTACCCGTCCTCCACGAACTCACACCATACGATGAATTCATCAAACGACAAACGACAAACGACCAACGACAAAACTTCATTGCGCATTGTTATAAGGACGAGAAGAGGTTGCTCAAACAAGAGATAGAGCGGGGCAGGGATGTTGTCGTGCTTATCGGACCGGAAGGAGACTTCAGCGAGCAGGAAGTAACTGAAGCGTTAGCGGCAGGTTTTATTCCTGTTAGTTTAGGCAATTCGCGTCTGCGCACCGAGACTGCCGCCGTTGTGGCGTGTCATACGGCGGTGCTCGTTAATGAGTAAACGTTAAACTGTTAAACTGTTAAAACGTTACATTGTTAGAAATCGACTCAACAATATTATTGTGGATCAATGGTCATGGGAACGAGTGGCTGGACACGTTCATGTGGACGGTTAGTCGGTCCAAGACTTGGCTTCCGCTCTATGTGTTGCTGGTAGGGCTCATCGCTTATCGGTATCGCAATTGGAAAGCGGTCTTGCTCATTTTGGTAGGCTTTGGGATTGCAGTCGGACTGAGCGATTTGACCACCAGCGGGTTTATCAAACCGCTTGTGGCACGCTATCGCCCCACACGCGAACCGTCCATTGATCCGATTCGTTTGGTGCATAAATATATAGGGGGACGGTATGGCTTTTGCAGCTCTCATGCAGCCAATACGATGGCGTGCGGGCTTTTGTTTAGCCTGCTTTACCGCAATAATTATGCCACCGCAGGTCTGATGACTTGGGTGGCAGTAGTTGGTTACAGTCGAATGTACTTAGGTGTACACTATCCGACGGATATTCTATGTGGTTGGATTATTGGCGCTCTATGGGCTGTGCTTGTTTATTGGGCCCTTCTGAGACTCTGGCGGGCGTGCGTTGCATCACATTCGCCCCTCGTGGACGACGCGGTTGCTCAGCGGGGTGGTTCATGAACCGCTCAAACTCCTCGGGCGTCAGCAGTACTTGAAGTTCGTTGACGATGGCGTTCATACGATCCATCTCTTGAGCACGACTGAGACCTGTGCGACGCAAATGAGCGTACTTGAGGTGCATTTTGTACAAGGTATCAATGCGTACGGAGTCCTGAATACCCAATTCGCGCACTAAGCGTTCGGTCTGCTTGATAGCCTCCTCCTCAGGAGTACGTTGTAACCGCGCAGCCGTTGGTTCCTGCGCACAAAGGATGCCGCTAAAGGCGGTCGCTAAAAGAAAGATAGAAAAACGTTTCATCATACTATTTCGGTATTCCGGTATTCCAGTATTCCGGAATGCCATTAAATAAACTACAAAAATCATGCCAAATAGTGCATTTAAAATAGCCTTACGTTTGTATTTTTCACAAGAAGGTGAGCAACGTAATTCGCGGCCGGCTGTGCGGGTGGCGTTAGCGGGTATGATAGTAGGGGTATTGGTGATGATTCTAACGATCTGTATTGTGGTGGGATTTAAGCAGACGATTACACAGAAAGTAGCAGGCTTTGGGGCGCATATACAGGTTGTTTCCTTTGATAATAACAACACGTATGATTTGCAACCGATTGCCGTCTCGGACTCGTTGTTGGCGGTCTTGGGGGGCTATGAACATGTTCGGGCGGCGGTGCCTTTTGTAACCAAGCCCGGAATGCTGAAGACAGCAACTGATTTTCAAGGGTTTGTGCTCAAAGGAACCGATTATTGGGATTTTTTTGCCGCTAATCTGATAGAAGGGACGTTACCGGACAAACCGCAAGAGATTCTTCTCTCGCAGTCGATGGCGGATAAGATGAAGTTGCACATAGGCGATGCTGTGAATGCGTATTTTGTTGATAATCAGGATGTTCGTGCGAGACGGTTTAAGATAGTAGGTTTATACGAAACGGGCTTTGGTCAGTTCGATGAGCTCTTTGTGTTAACGCCTTTAGCCACTGCGCAGCGTTTGTTGCCGGCTGATGCAAGGGGGCAATACTCCGGCGTGGAGATCTTGCTGGACGATATGCGGTATTTGGATGAAGTGGCGGATAAGATTTATTTTGCAACGGTTCACCTTTACGATGAGGATGGTTATAACGCCTATTATGTGGAGACGCTTCATCAACAAAATCCTGCTATTTTTGCGTGGCTGGACTTGCTGGATATGAATGTGGTAGTGATTATTGTGCTGATGCTCTTAGTGTCAGGCTTTAATATGGTGTCGGGACTGATAATATTGATTCTGGATGGCATCCCATTGATAGGAACGTTGAAGGCCTTAGGGGCAGATAATACGTTTGTGCGGCGGATCTTCCTCACGCAGGCGGCGATGCTTATTGGCAAAGGAGTGTTATGGGGCAATATAATTGGTTTAGGTTTGGCGGCATTGCAGTACTGGACGCATTTGGTACCACTGGAGGCAGCTACGTATTACGTCAGTTATGTGCCGATTACGTTTGCGTGGGGGTGGATTATTGCGCTCAATGTGCTGACGATAGTTTTGTCGCTACTCATCCTATTGTTGCCATCGCTTATTATCACCAAAATCAGTCCCGCACAAGTAATGCGATTTGAATAGAGTACAGAATACAGAATACAGACCGAGTATGAAGTTACAGACACAGGTAGAAATAAAGCCCTCTAAATGGAAGATAGAGCCGGAGGATAAGATCCTAGCGGTGGGTTCGTGCTTTGCGGACGAGATCAGCCGTAAGATGGAAGAGTGTTACTTGCCGGTGACTTCTAACCCATTCGGCACGCTCTATAATCCGCTTTCTATTGCGCAGGCATTCAGCCTTCAGCCATCAGATGTCAGCTATCAGTTTTACGACGGTCTTTGGCATTCGATGGCACACCATGGTTCGTTCTCGCGGCCTACGAAAGAGGAAGCTGAGAAGGCGGTCGTGGCGTCTATTGAGACGCTGCAAAGGGCGTTAAAAGAAGCAAAGGTAGTGATAGTGACTTTTGGCACTGCGTGGATTTATGAAAGTACAAAGGGACAAGGTACAAAGGACAAAGGTCAAGTGGTGGCTAATTGTCATAAGATGCCGGCGGAGTGGTTTAGCAGAAGGCGATTGACGGTGGAGGAGATCGTAGCAGCGTGGAAGCCGATTATTGAGGCTTATGCAGATAAAAGATGGATCTTTACCGTTTCGCCTATACGACATGTAAAAGACGGGCTGCATGAGAACCAATTGAGCAAAGCCACGCTGTTAATGGCGGTGGAGCAACTCTCCTCCCTTGTGGGGAGGTCGGGAGGGGTTACTTATTTCCCCTCGTACGAGATTGTACTCGATGAGTTGAGGGATTATCGGTTCTATGCCGATGATTTGGTGCATCCGTCGAGTTTGGCGGTCAATTATATATGGGAGCGTTTTTGTGAGACATATTTCTCGCCGCAGACAAGAAACGAATTGGTCTTGGCGCATAAGCGTTGGCAATTTGAGCATCATCGGCCGTTACATTAAGAAAAAACAAGTTTTTTGGCAGAAAAAGCAGTTTATTCTTGCGTAATTGAAAATTTTGTTGTATCTTTGTGCCGAAATTGCAAAGTATGGTTTGCAAAATAAGAAAGCACGAAAGCAATTTTGCTGATATATCATTATTAATTAACTTATTTTATTAACTTAATTTTTTTTCGTATCATGAAAAAAATCTTTTCTCTTTTTATCGCCGCGCTCTTTAGCGTAGCAATGTTTGCAATCGACTCGTGGACAGTGGCTGGTAACAATACTACTATTCTCGGCTCAAGTTGGAGTGCTGATGAGTCGGCTGGCAATGACATGGTTGCTGTTGATGGAACAACTTATTTTCAATTGGAAAAAAGTTTCACGGCATTGGAAAGTAAAACTTGGTTTGAATTTAAAGTCGTAGGTGATCATGGCGCTAATGATTGGGGGACAGCCTATCCTTCGGATAACTATGGAATTAATGTTCACGCTGGGGCTAATTATGCTTTGTTTACATTTGATACCGAAACTACGAATGTTGGCTGTTATAGTGCTTGTACAGTTGTAGGTTCTTCTACTACTCTTTTTGGAACCAGTTGGGATGTGACAAACACCGATAATGATATGACTTTTGCTAATAATGTATTTACCTTTGCAAAATCGGATGTAACCCTTCCTGCCGGTGATATTACCTTTAAAGTTAATGTGAATCACGATTCGGACTATAAATACGCATATCCCGCTTCTAATTACACATTAAATATCCCTTCTTCCGGTAAATATAACGTGACTATTACGTTTAACCCGTTTACGTTTGCTGTATCCGCTGAAGCAGAATTGCAGGAAGAAGAAGAGGTTGTGCCTACTGTTGCTGTGAAAGGTGGATGGGATAGTTGGGCTGAAACAACTCCATTAGTAATTGCCGCAAACAAGGAAACTGCGTCTGTGACTTTGACTGATCTTCCTTATGGTCAATATTACTTTGGTGTAGAGGTAGATGGTAACTTCAAATCTAAATCCGGTACTATCAGCCGTGCTTCAAATTCTCTTTCCGATATTACGGGTAATGAAGGCGGAATGTTGTTGGATGTTGACCAAGATGGAGATTATACTTTCACCTGGACTTATGCTACAAATGAGTTAACTGTTACTTACTTGACAGAATATGTAGAAGCAAAATACTATATTACCGGTGATAGTATGATGGTAGGTAATGATAGAAAATGGAATTCTAAGGCAATTAAAGTAGAGTCCGATAGTTATACCTTTACAAGCCTTCCTGCCGGAGACTACAAAATGAAGATTTCTCTTGATGGTACATGGAGTAATATCAAGGGCTACGATGATTTGACAGAAGTTGCTAAAGGTCTTACCGCTGATGGTGATAGGAATATCTTGTTCACGTTGGAATCGGCCAGTGACGTAACAGTAACTTACACCTCTGATCCTTCTGTATTTAAACTCGAAGGTAGTTTCAAAGATACAGCTACCGCGATTAATGAGGTTGAAGGTGGTGTGAAGGCAGTGAAGCGTGTTGTGAACGGTCAGCTGATTATTGAGCGTGACGGTATGTTCTTCAATGCCCTTGGTGCACAAGTTAAATAAGCATAACACCTTATATTACTAAAAAGGACGAGCTTCGTGCTCGTCCTTTTTAGTTTGCGGTAATATAGAACATTTATCGCATGGTTTTTGGCCTATAATTACCCTCGGCTTGCCTTTGACTTGCCTTCGACTTTATTTCGACTCACTCTCGTACGGCAATATTGAACATTTAGGCTTTCAAGGCTGCGATGGAGGCTTCGATGGCTGCGATGCGTGATTCGGCATCGGCTTTCTTCTTACGCTCCAGTTCTACGATTTCCGGTTTGGCGTTCTGTACAAAGCGTTCGTTACTAAGTTTCGCCATGACGCCACGGAGGAAACCTTGTTGGTGCGCGAGGTCCGCCTCGAGTTTCTTCAACTCCTCGTCCACGTTGATGAACTTATCCAATGGGATGGCATATTCGACCGTTCCTACAAGGAAGGTCGATAGTTTGTCGTTTGTCGTTTGTCGTTGGTCGTTAGACAGTTCTACATTAGCGAGTTTGCTCAGGAGGGCAGCATAGGCGTAGGTGTCGGCTCCGTCGAAATAGAGCGTGAGCACTTCCTTTGGTGGGATGTTCTTCGACGCACGGATGTTACGAACACCTGCTACGATGAGTTTGAGGTTTTCAACTTCGTCTAGGAGGCCTAGGTTGCCTATGTTGCCTAGGTTGCCTAGTTGGCTGGTCATGATACTCTCGCCCGGTTGGCGCTCGTAGAGGTTCTGCCAGAGTTCCTCTGTGATGAACGGCATGAAGGGGTGGAGCAGTTTGAGCATGCGGTCAAAGAAAGCGAGGGTCGCTTCGTAGGTCTCGCGGTCGATAGGCTGTTGGTACGCGGGTTTGATCATCTCTAAGTACCATCCGCTGAACTCGTCGCAATAGAGTTTATATATTGCCATGAGGGCCTCCGAGAGACGGTATTTGCTAAAGAGGTCGGTGATTTCTGCTTCGGCCTGACGCAGTTTGGCATCAAACCAAGCTATGGCTTGTTGGTCGTTAGTCGTTAGTCCAGTCAGGGCCTCGTTGGACACTTCCCAGCCTTTGATGAGGCGGAAGCAGTTCCAGATCTTATTGCAGAAGTTACGTCCTTGCTCGCAGAGCGAGTCATCATAGAGGATGTCGTTTCCGGCAGGTGCGCTCAACAAGATACCCATACGTACGCCATCGGCTCCGTAACGCTCGATGAGGTCAAGCGGGTCAGGACTGTTGCCAAGCGATTTGGACATCTTACGGCCTAACTTATCGCGGACAATACCTGTGAAATAGACGTGACGGAACGGCATTTTGCCTTGGTATTCATAGCCCGCCATGATCATACGTGCTACCCAGAAGAAGATGATGTCCGGTCCGGTTACGAGGTCGGCGGTGGGGTAGTAGTATTGGATCTCCTTGTTGTTCGGATCTTCGATGCCGTTGAAGAGGCTGATAGGCCACAGCCATGAGCTGAACCAAGTATCCAGCGCGCCTTCGTCTTGAACGAGGTTGGCCACCTCACCCCGACCCTCTCCCAAGGAGAGGGAGGACTGTAGGGCTTTGGCTTCTTCGAGGGTCTCGGCGACGATGATCTTGTCGGCGGGGTAGTCCTCGAGGCCGGTTTGGGCAAGGAGGTCGGTGTCGTAGTAGGCAGGAATACGATGTCCCCACCAGAGTTGACGAGAGATGCACCAGTCTTTGATGTTCTCCAGCCAGTTACGGTAGGTGTTCTTGTATTTCGCGGGATAGAAGACAATCTCGTCGTTCATTACCGGCGGCAGTGCGATGTCAGCAAAGTGCTGCATTTTGATGAACCATTGGAGGGACAAACGAGGTTCGATAGGCACGTTGGTGCGCTCGGAGTAACCCACTTTGTTGTCGTAGTCTTCAATCTTCTCCACGAGGTTGAGCGCTTGCAGGTCCTCTACAATCTGTTTGCGGCAGTCGAAACGGTCCATGCCGTGGTACTTGCGTACGTTGGGTTGGAGTTCGGGTTCGACGGTATCCATGTTGAGATGCGCGTCCGGCGTGAAGATATCGATGGTGCGTAGGTTGTATTTCTGTCCGAGGGC
>JAFSWF010000061.1 GCA_017444615.1 Paludibacteraceae bacterium
AATCAAGGAAAATCCAAAAATAACAAGAGAGGAGTTAGCCCAAATCCTTGGCATATCACCTTCTGCTATTCAAAAGCATATCAATAAACTGAAGAAAGATCGTATCCGCCGAATTGATGGCAAGCAAAAAGGCCACTGGGAGATAATCGAAAAATAGATTTGGCACGCGTGCGTTCCAAATTGACCAAAATACAGTGCGGAATACAAATAAATTTGTGTATGTCAAATTATTTTTGTAATTTTGCACGCAACATTGCAGAAAGCAAAAAAAATACCGTCCCAACCATGACGTTAAACTGGTAATAATATTGCAAAAGACAGCGCATAGCGATGCGCGATAACATATTATAAATAGCATTACTATTTTTCGCGTTCAAAAGAAAAAAGCCTAGGAAACTGATTTCTTTACGAGACGGATAATGCTTCACGGAAGTCCTATTATGGGAACTTTCTACACTCTAAGTAGTCCACACTTTGGTGTGGCCTCTAAGGGTGTAGGCGAAGGTTCTTCCTAGGCTCCTCCGTGAACGCGAATAGAGGTCCACGCCTTTTTATGTCCGTAAGATGAGGAATAGTATGCGCAATACTATCCCTCGATGGCAAAGAATAGCAATCTCGGGCAGGCGAAGGCTGCCAAAAACGATGAGTTCTACACCCAGTATGTGGACATTCAAAAAGAAGTAAACGCTTACATTGAATACAACCCCGATGTCTTTCGGGGCAAAACCATTTTGTTGCCCTGTGACGATCCGGAATGGAGCAATTTTACCAAGTTCTTTGCACAAAACTTTGAGTTCTTCGGCCTAAAGAAACTCATCTCTACGTCCTATGCCATTGAGAGCAAAAAGTACAAGACTGACTGGCAGCCTACACTTTTCGAGACCGAAAATCCGCTCTATAATGTGGATAAGAGTCGCGTCAAAGGCAAAATCTTCACCCTCACGCATGATACGAATCAAAACGGTCGTATAGACATTGATGACCTGCAATGGAACTATCTCGAAGGTGATGGTGATTTCCGCTCCGCCGAAGTAACTGCTCTCCGCGATGAAGCGGATATTATCATTACCAACCCGCCGTTCTCGTTGTTTAGAGAGTTCTTGGCGTGGATAAGAGAAAGAGAGAAGAGTTTCCTCCTTATAGGGAACATGAATGCTGTTACTTATAAAGAAGTATTTCCTTTAATTAAGGATAACATTATTTGGTTAGGCAGTAGTTTCGGTTCAAAGACTTACTTAACAACAGATGGTGGAACGCAAACAATGGGGAATACTTGTTGGTTTACGAATATAGATCATGGCCGTCGTCACCAGCCTTTACAGTTAATGACTAAAGAAGATAATTTGAGATTTAACAAGAAGTTAAAAGGGCAAGAAGATTATATACGTTATGCGAACTATGATGCTATAGAAGTTCCATACGTAGAATTAATACCAAAAGATTTTGATGGAATAATGGGTGTGCCTAAATCATTTTTAGAGAAGTATTGCCCAGAACAGTTTGAAATAATTGGTTGCGCAGAAGGTGACTCAGGAAAAGAACTGGGGCTTGTTCCATTTAATCGAGAACTAAAAAAGTTAAATAAAAGCTTAAGGGACGGACAATTATATTATATGGTTGATGGTAAACCTGAAAAGCCATATGCCCGCATACTAATCCGCAAAAAACAATAAGCCATGAAAGCAATACGAAAAATCTACACGGTAGAAGAAATCTGCAAAGGTTTCACCTATAACGAAGCCGAAGGCAAAGGCCTGTTTGGCCTGTCCGGCAAACTAACTATTCAACCGGAGTACCAGCGTAATTATCTCTATGCCGAGCAAAACGGTACCCGTGAAATAGCCGTTATTGAGTCCGTACTCAAAGGCTATCCGATAGGTCTGCTGTACTTTAACAAAGTAGATGATGACCACCTCGAAGTGCTCGATGGTCAGCAACGAATCACTTCTCTCGGTCGTTTCTTGACACGTAAATTTGCGGTTGTCATCAACGGCATGGAGCAGTATTTCGATTATATGCCCAAAGACTTGCAAGAGAAGATACTCCAGACCGAACTACTCGTTTTCGAGTGCGAAGGCACAGAGAGCGAAATCAAAGAGTGGTTCAAGACCATTAACATCGTCGGCCTTCCTTTGGAAGAACAAGAGATTTTGAATGCCGTTTATTGCGGTTCATTCGTCAATAAAGCCAAAGAGGTGTTCTCTAATTCCCAAAACGCGAACGTCAATAAATGGGCAGCGTTCTTGCGCGGCAATGTGAAGCGCCAAGCCTACCTGCATACCGCGCTTGAGTGGGTAAGCAAAGGCAACATAAGCGGATATATGTCGCTTCATCGTTATGACGATAACATCCGCGAAATGCAAACCTATTTCGACAGTGTAATCGACTGGGCAAGCGGTGTGTTCCAAAACATCGAAAAGGAGATGTGCGGTCTGCCATGGGGCGAACTCTATGAGAAATACCATAAGCAACCCTACGACCCGGCACAAGTAGCCGCCAAACAACGTGAACTTTACGAAGATTACTACGTTAAAAATAAGCGTGGCATTTACGAATATATCCTCGGCGGTTGTAAAGATCCCAAACTCTTAGAGGTGCGTTGTTTTGACGAGCCGACCAAGAAAAGCGTCTATGCGCGTCAAACGAGTGAAGCACAAGAAAAAGGAATTTCCAATTGTCCGCATTGCGTACAAGAGAATGGCGCCAACAAGAGTAAGATTTGGAAACTGGCAGAGATGGAAGCCGATCATGTATCTGCATGGAGTAAAGGCGGAGCAACAGACATAAAGAATTGTCAGATGCTCTGTCAAATGCATAATAGACTAAAAGGGAATAAATAATATGGCAAAAGAAGAATTCAGCAGAACGCAAGCCTGTGCGACAAAAACGTTGTACGCAGTAATGCAAGAGATGTCTCGTCGTGGCGGAAGTATTCCCGCAAAAGAGATTTATCCGTGGGTGGACAATAATGTAGAACTGACCGAATGGGAAAAAGAGCCTGCCGGTAAGATGCAGTATATCCGCTGGACGAATAGTTTCCAATTCTATTCGATAGATTATCAAAAGGCTGGTTTTATCGTAAAGAAAAACGGCTCTTGGTATCTTACACCGGAGGGAGAAAAAGCGCTGAAGAAATCTCCAAAGGAGGTAATGAACCTTGCACGTACGGCTTATAAGGAATGGAAGAAAACACAAGTCGTTGAAATCCCAACAGAGGAAGAACCCAATGATGAGACGGCAGAGAAAGATAACTCCATGAGCCTTGATTTGATGGAGTCTAATGCGCGAGAGGGTATAAAAAAGTATATCATATCGAAAGGCCCATATGAGTTCCAAGAATTAGTAGCCGCTCTTCTGCGGGCGATGGGATACCACACACCATTCATTGCTCCCAAAGGTAAGGATGGAGGTGTAGATATTATTGCCTATTTGGATCCTCTTGGCGCACAAACACCGCGTATCAAAGTGCAAGTAAAGCATAAACCGGAAACCGCCATCGGTCCTGCGGATGTACGTGCCTTGTCGGGTGTATTGAAAGCCGGAGATATTGCATTGTTTGTCACCAGCGGAACCTATACCGCTGACGCGCGAAATGCAGCAACTACGAATGATAAGTTTATTCGTCTAATTGATGGAGAACTATTTATAGATATGTGGCAAGAATACTATGATAAAATGACGGATGAGGACAAAAATCGTCTCCCTCTAAAAAGAATAGCATTCTTGGGCAGCAACGAGTAAGTTTCGCTCATTTGCAGAGATATTATCCTGCATCAATCTTCGTCTACTGCTCCGGGCATATGCTTGGAGCAGTTTCTGTTCGTATTGCCGATCTTCTTTAATACTTTTGGGCATTGCTGTCCATTTAAACTTTGATCGTATACGCTGTATTCTTTGATATAGAGAGGCTTACACTATCTTTTGTTTGAAACGGACATGTTTTTTTTGTTTTTTCTTTTTAATGATTGTACTCTGCTGAGTACGGAATTGAGTGATAAAAAAGCTGAAAGTTTTACTTTTGAGGCTTTTTTAGCAGTTAATTCCGATGGATGGTACATCTAAATCATTTAAAAGTGGTTTTTATTGTTTTTGTTTAATTTTTAGTGGACACTAGTGATAGTTATAAATAAGTTTGTTGTGGCAATAATTAAAGTAAACGGATTTGATTTGGCATTGTTTTATGCCAGATAGTCCGGCAGAGGGCGCTTTAGATAACGGGAGTGGATTTCTTCATTATTCGAATTATACCATTCGTCTGCTTCGGCATCGTAGGCGTACCACACATCGTCCTCATAGTCGTAAACGAAATATTCCATTTCCGGAAAACGCTCCATCAACTCTTCACATTTCTCTATATCGTCCAATAGACGACGGTGAGTTGTAATCTCAAAAATGGCAAATATGCGTGTTAAGTCCTTGCTGTAAATAGAAAGATCCGGCACTAAATCATTCAGATTACTCTGCGACAGACAGGCTTCGGGAATTGCTTAGAAGTTTCCGTGGACTGCAGATGTGCACGCCAGCAGTGGACTGTTTATTTTGTATATCAATTTGCAGCGAATAAATACCAAAATATTGTTACTTTTATCTAAAAAAATGCATTAAATAACAAATTTTTGTTATTTTTATTTGCATATATCAATCTTTTTTTGTACCTTTGCGGCGTGAAAGTTGGAAAAGTAACATAAATGGCGCTAAAACGTGTTGGAAAAGTAACAAAAATAGTGCTAAAATATGTTGGAAAAGTAACATATGATAGACAGACGGTTAGATAAAATCATTGAAAATCACTACGCTCACAGCAAGTCGGCTTTGCTGTTGACCGGTGCAAGGCAGGTGGGGAAGACGATTGCCATTCGTAGGTATGCCCAAAGAGCGAAACTGAACCTACTGGAGATCAACTTCTATGAAGACAAAGAAGCATATCGGATCTTCGAGGGTGCAAAGAACGCTGAAGAGGTGTTGTTCCGGATGAGTGCGTATTATCATAAGACGCTTCAGAAAGGCAAGACGCTGATCTTCTTTGACGAAGTGCAGAAATATGCGGAAGTGGTGACATGGATTAAGTTCCTGGTTGACGAAGGGAGTTTTCGATATGCATTGAGCGGAAGTCTGTTAGGCGTGACGCTGCAAGATGTACGTAGTGTGCCGGTGGGATATATGGCTGTAGAGGATGTGTATCCGTTGGATTTGCGTGAGTTCGCAGAGGCATTAGGTGTGAGCGAAGAGGTGCTGTCGTCGATAGAGAAAGCATGGAACGAGCATACGCCTGTGGATGAGGTGGTGCATGAGAGTATGCTGCGGATAGTGACGCTATACTTGCTGATAGGTGGTATGCCGGCAGTGGTTCAGACGTATCTGGACACGAATGATATGCATGCCGTGCGCAAAAAACAAGAAGAGATACTGACGTTATACCATTGGGATATGGCGCAATATGATCCGGATAACAAGTTATACATCGATGAGATATTCTCGTTGATACCATCGGAACTGAATGCGAAGAACAAGCGGTTCATATTGAAAGACATGAACGAGCATCGTCAGTTCAACCGAATGGAGAATGGTTTTATCTGGCTGAAAGATGCGGGAGTGGCATTGCCAACATACAATGTGTCGGAACCGGTGACGCCATTGAAACTGAGCGAACAACGATCGTTGTTTAAGTTATTCCAGAACGATGTGGGGCTGTTGGCAGCTCAGTATGCGGACGGGATCGCGTTGCAGATGTTATCGGGAGAGGTGAACATCAACTGCGGAGCGATATACGAGAATCTGGTGGCGCAGGAGTTGATAGCGCATGGCTGGGACTTGCGGTATTTCAACAGCAAGAAGCAGGGAGAGTTGGATTTTGTGTTGGAACAGGACGATGAGATCATACCGCTGGAGGTGAAGTCAGGGAAGGATTATCAACGGCATTCGGCGCTGAGTAACGTAATGAAAAACAAGGATTATGGCATCCGTCGTGCGATAGTTCTGAATAACAAGAACGTGTCGGTGAAAGATAGGACGCTGTATGCGCCGATATACATGACGATGTTTCTGCGGAAGCGCGTGTCGGAGGAACCGCTGATATACAAGGTGGATATGAGAGGGTTGAGGTAATGTTAGAAGACTATCAGATAAACGAGCAACTGCAGTATGAGGGGCACTATTTGAAAGTGGTCGGGACGGATGTGCAGTTAGGCGGTGTGCTGGGCGCAGCGCTGATGAGTGCGTTGTTGGTGGGGACGGAAGAAGGAGAGCGACGAGGGATTGCAATCAGCAGTTCGGCAGAGCGAGGAGCATGGATAGCGACGTACGAACGCGAGGTACTACGCGAGGCATGGGGATTATTGAGTAAAGAGGTGGAGTTGCTAAGCGAGGCATATATCGAGTTGGCAACTTCAGAGATGGAGCTGTCGGATATTTGTCCGAATGTACGGATTTTGGATTTAGCGCAGAGTGTAGTGGTGGAGTATATGTGCTATCTGACGCGGGAGATTTTCAAAGACCACATATGGGAAGTCAAGCCGTGGAATGGGCCTTTTGCATCGTGGCTTCTCGATGCTGCGCGTATTGAGACGCGTCGGCAGCGGTATAGGAAGATGGATTGGACGGACGCGGCGTTGGTGACGGCGTTGGCAGAGCTTCCGGATGAGACGGAAGAACCGACGTTTTTCTTCGAAGGCGAGTCGGCTGCGGACATCCAGAAACGCTATCTCAAATGGGTGTGGACAAGCTATCAGGCAATGATTAGCGAGTTACCAGGAGCTCAACCGCGTGCAGCCAAACATCGCACCTATGTGGCGAATCAAGAGACCGATTGGTCGTTTATGCAGGAGGAGATAGATGCGCTGACAGAAGAGCAGCGGCAACTATGGGCACAATGGATGATGGATTGGACGAAGTATGTCAATCAGCAACTGAAACCCGAGAAACCCGTGCTCTTTTGGACGCCAGAGGTAAGCGAGAAACGGCAACAACAGCTGATACGATTCCTGCAAGTGCAAGAGAAAAAGTGGGATTATTTCAAGTGTGTCTCCGCTGCTATCTATGCCTTGCGCCAATTGGGCTACGTGCGGCGTGCGTGCTCAGTGCGCGACATCACCCGCTGGATGAGTGAGTACCTAACCAAAGACTATACGACTAAAAACAACCGCGACCAATTCGTTCGCGCATGGAAGGAGTTAGGCCGCTATACCGACGAAGTAAAGCACTTTGTGGAGTTGTTTGAGCAGGTCGGAGTGAAGAAAATTGAAAGGTGAAAGGTGATAGGTGATAGTTAATTACTACTGTTGCGATAAATAGAAGGAAAAACGCATTTTATGCGAGCATAATTGATTTTTTTAGTCAAAAACTTGCTTATTCCATTTTTTTGTAGTAATTTTGCAGGCAAAATTGTTTACGTGGTATGAAAAAACAGTTATTCTCTATCTTTTTGTGCGCGATGGCGCTGGTAAGCGGGTCGGTGCATGCAGCTAACTCGGGTCTCTATTTTTACTATTGGAATAGCGCCGCAAGTACAGGTGGCGACCTTGCGGAGTTTCAAACGACGTCAGAAACGAATGTGTTCATCATCGACTCGTGCGAACTGCCGGCATATGATATCGCTTATACTATTCATAATAGCGATTGGTCTATCAAATACGGTTGGGGTGCTAATACGGAGAATGTAGATAGTATTGGAAAGAATGTAGAGTTGGAGCTCGGAGCAGAGGGTGGTTGGTCTAAATTGACGGCCGGCAAGTACCAAATAACGTTTGACACGGTGTCGAAAGTCATTCGTTTTGAGGAACCGGTTCAGACCTTATCCAAACAAACAGGTTCGTTCTTGCGCGGCGGTGATTTAAGTATGGTTACCTATTTGGAAGATTGGGGCGCCAAGTTCAAATACAAAGATGGAACAGAAGGTGATGTGTTTGCTATTTTGGAGGAATATGGTATTAACTTAGCGCGTTTGCGTTTGTATCATACTCCCGGAACAGCCGTTGCTCATAATAGTGATACGTACCGAACGCCGGTTAAGACGCGCTATAACAGTTGGGCAGGAAGACCAAATTACTATGCAGGTCTCACGGATATATTGAACTTGGCGAAGCGCGCCAAGGATCATAACATGCAGATTTGTTTGTCGATTTACCTGAGTGATTTTTGGTCGGGTGCTACGGAGCAATATATTCCTGCAGCATGGTCGGGCGTGACGAGTCATAGTGTGTTACTTGACTCCGTGACCAATTATGTAACGCGTGTGATGCAGTTGATGGTTGCACAAGGAACCACGCCGGAATATGTTTCTATTGGTAATGAATCCAATTATGGCATTTTGTTCAATAAAAGTTCCAACCCCGCCTCTTACGGAGGACATACTAGCACGATGAGCCAGTGTGTGGCGCTTTTCAATGCGGCGTACGATGCCGTAAAGGCCGTTTCGTCTACATCGCAAGTAATCATCCATCATAGTTATGGAGATAATGGTACGAATAGTATCTATGTTAGTCGTAATTTCTTCCAAAACCTGAAGAATAACGGTTGTAAATACGACATCGTAGGCGGTTCGTATTATCCTCATTGGGCCGGTGATCATGGTTCGACCGATAATACGCCATCCGCCTGTATGAATACATGGGCAACTGCGATGAAGAATGCCGTGAATAAACCGGTCATGTTAATGGAGGTAGGTTATTCATGGGATAAATACCGTCCGGTGGATAAGAACGGCGGTAAGTGGATGGGGCAGCTCCAAGTGAACGGCACCTATAATGAGGCCTCTCAGACAGGTCAGGAGAAGTTTATGCGAGAACTACATGCGGCAATGAAGACCGATGCTAATATCTTGGGTTACATGTATTGGGATCCGATTTTCGTGGACCAAAAAGTAGATGGTTATTGGATAGAATCTTGTTGGGCAGAGAAATATAGCGGCAGCGGTGATGAGTGGTGGACAGACGGCAATGTGATTTCCAATACAACGTTGTTTGACTATTCCGGCAAGGCTTTGCGCGCGTTGTATAACGAGATAGCATCTTATGCCGAGGAAGGGCCAGCAACCGCGACAGAGGATGTACAAAGGAACGATGTACGATGTACGAAGGTGCTTAAGGAAGGACAGTTGTATTTGATGTACAAAGGGACAATGTACGATGTACAAGGGAGGAAGATTCGTTAAGCTGTTAAATCGTTAAGTTGTTAAATTGTTAAAAGGTATATATGGCAAATTATCAGAAGTTGACACCTCGGAGTGAGGATTATTCGAAATGGTACAATGAGTTGGTGGTAAAAGCCGACTTAGCGGAGCAGAGTGCAGTGCGTGGTTGTATGGTGATTAAGCCTTACGGCTATGCTATTTGGGAGACCATCCAGGCGGAGTTAGACCGTCGGTTCAAGGAGCGTGGTGTGAAGAATGCGTATTTTCCCTTGTTGATTCCGAAATCGTTCTTCAGTCGTGAGGCTGAGCACGTAGAGGGTTTTGCGAAAGAGAGTGCGATTGTGACGCACCATCGCCTGATGCAAGATCCGAACGGGAAGGGTGTGGTAGTGGACCCCAATTCGAAATTAGAGGAAGAGATGATTATTCGTCCGACCTCTGAGACGATTATCTGGAGTACGTATAAGAACTGGATAAACAGTTATCGCGACCTGCCGATTTTGTGCAATCAGTGGTGTAATGTGATGCGTTGGGAGATGCGGACTCGTTTGTTCCTGCGCACGGCCGAGTTTTTGTGGCAAGAGGGTCACACGGCGCATGCTACGAGCGAAGAGGCGGAAGACTACGCTCGTCAGATGTTAGATGTGTATGCTGACTTTGCAGAAAACGTGATGGCTATTCCGGTGGTGAAAGGAGTGAAGAGTCCGAACGAGCGTTTTGCGGGCGCCTTGAATACCTATTGTATCGAAGCGATGATGCAGGACGGTAAGGCGCTGCAGGCCGGTACAAGTCATTTCTTGGGACAGAACTTCGCGAAGAGTTTTGATGTACAGTTCTTGAGCAAAGAGAATAAATACGAATATGTATGGGCAACGAGTTGGGGTGTTTCGACGCGTCTGATGGGTGCGTTGATCATGACGCATTCAGATGATAACGGTCTTGTTCTGCCGCCGCATCTGGCCCCGATACAAGTGGTGATTGTGCCGATCTTCAAGAAAGAAGACGATTTGGCGAAACTGCTGGAGAAATTGAACCCGATCGCCGATGAGCTGAAGGCCTTGGGTGTTCGCGTGAAGGTAGATACCGACGAGAAATACACCCCGGGTTATAAGTTTGCGGACTATGAGTTGAAGGGTGTGCCGGTTCGTCTGGCGATGGGCGGTCGTGATCTGGAGAACGGCACGATAGAGGTAGCTCGTCGGGATACGCAGTCGAAAGAGACACGTTCGATAGAAGGCATCGTTGCCCATGTACAGGCGTTACTGGAGGAGATCCAAAAGAACCTGCTGCAGAAAGCACTCGATTTCCGCATTGCTAACACCCGTGAGGTGAACAGCTATGAGGAGTTCAAAGAGGAAGTGAAGAAGGGTGGTTTCATCTTAGCCCACTGGGATGGTACGCCGGAGACGGAGCAGAAGATCAAGGACGAGACGAAAGCCACTATCCGTTGTATTCCGTCGGTTGAGTTGCCCGGACACAAGAACGAGCCAGGAGTATGTATGGTAACGGGTAAACCGTCAGCGGGGCGTGTTATTTTTGCGCTCAGTTACTAATCGGAGGACAGGATGGAACAACTGATAGCCCTCAAGGATGTGTTGGACACACCTACTTTCTACGGCGTCAATAATCAGAATATCCTTTGCTTGAAGAACCAGTTTCCTGACGTGCGGGTGGTAGCGCGTGGTTACCAGTTGAAGGTGACGGGTTCGGAGGCGGCGGTGTCTCGTTTTGAGCAGGCGCTGCGGCTGTGCGAAGATTTCTGTATTCGCAATAATACCCTTTCGGAGCAACAGATTCTGCAAATCCTGCATGGCGAGAAACCGCAGGAGACGAGTTCGACGAACCTGATTGTGCACGGCGTGAACGGCAAGTCGGTTTTTGCGCGTTCGGCTAACCAGCGTGCGTTGGTAGAGGCTTATAAGGATAATGATCTGCTCTTTGCTGTAGGACCGGCAGGAAGCGGTAAAACCTATACCGCCATCGCGTTGGCGGTTAGAGCGCTGAAGAACCGAGAGGTAAGACGGATTATCCTTTCCCGACCGGCAGTGGAGGCAGGAGAGAAATTAGGTTTTCTGCCGGGCGATATGAAGGAAAAGATAGATCCGTACTTGCAGCCGCTTTATGACGCGCTGCAGGACATGTTACCCGATGCTAAGTTATCGGAGTTCATGGAGAAGGGTATTATACAGATAGCGCCGCTGGCTTTTATGCGTGGTCGTACCTTATCCGATGCCGTCGTTATTCTGGACGAAGCGCAGAACACGACTGTGCCCCAATTGAAGATGTTCTTAACCCGTTTGGGTTTAGGCGGAAAGATGATTGTGACGGGTGATTTGACCCAAATAGACCTGCCCGCTTCGCAACGGTCAGGTCTGCGTGACGCCATCGAACGCTTCCGCAGTATCGAAGGCGTGAAGATTATTACGTTTAACGAGAAGGATATTGTTCGTCACCCGTTGGTGAAGCACATCGTAGCGGCGTACGCTACACCCGTTTCTGGTAATGATAATCCTTGAAACGGTCATCCTCATCGGCATCGTCCAAGCGGCGGTGCCGTTTTGCTTTCAACCGCTTCCACCACGTAATGATACGCGGTTCGCGCCAGTTGATATGTTTCCACCAAAGAATGAGTAGCCATCCGAACAGTAAACCGCCTAAGTGGGCGAAGTGCGCCACGTTATCGGAAGTGAGTCCGACGGCGGAGCCTAAACCTGCGAACAGTTCGATGGCCGCATATATAGTAACGAACAGGCGCGCGCGTATGGGTACGGGGATGAAGAAGATATACAGCGGCAGGTCAGGGAAGAGCCAACCGAAGGCGAACAGGATACCGAAGACGGCACCCGAAGCACCGATGGTATTGAGGTAAGGGAGGTACGAGGGCGGAATAGCCATCATCGACCATACTATCTCTTGCACCAAACCGGCACCTAAGCCGCAGACGATGTAATAGACCAAGAACCGCTCGGCGCCCCATTCGCGTTCGATGACAGCACCGAACATCCATACGGCAAGCATATTACAGAAGATATGACCGAGGTTGGCATGCAGGAACATATACGTCAGCGGTTGCCAGAAATGGAAGGTAGGCGCGGAGAAATAATGCAGTCCGCAAAGGAAGTTCAAATCAATGCCCCAGGTTTTGAACAAGGAGGTGAGCAAAAAAATCACAAAGTTGGCTATCAAGAGGTAGCGCGTTACAACAGGTATATTTCTCATAATCCCAATATTTTTCTTTCGACGACAAAATTACTACTTTTTATTGAATTATCCATACAAAAAATGCGCCTTTTTGGTAAAAAAGTCATTTTTTTTACGAAAAATGCATTTTTTTTGCATAAAATATTTGGTATATGAATATTTTTTAGTAAATTTGCAAGCGTTTTCCGGAGTGGAATCAATTAATTAACATTATTAATAACTCTAAAAACTAAAGTCATGAACAAATTAGGACTTATTGAGGCAGTAGCAGCAAAGGCTCAAGTATCGAAAGCTGAGGCAGCTAAAGTTATCGACGCCGCACTTGAGGCAGCAGTTGAGGCAGTTAAGAAAGGTGAAGGTTTGCAGCTCGTAGGTTTTGCAACCGTTTCTGTAGTTGAGAAACCGGCTCGCAAGGCTAAGAACCCGCGTACAGGCGCCATCGTTGACGTTCCTGCAAAGAAGGCTGTTAAGATTAAAGCCGGCAGCAAATTTGCTCTCTAATCAAGCGAATTAGCTTAGCAAACGAGTTGTCCTTATCGTAAAATAGGGCAACTCGTTTTGTGTCTTTTGAATATAGAGTTATCGAAATATGATTAATATTATTTTATTTGGTGCCCCGGGAAGCGGTAAAGGTACGCAATCGGATCTGATTGTGAACACGTATGGATTGCAACACTTGTCCACCGGCGAGGTGCTACGGGCGGAGATTAAGACCGGTAGTGAGTTGGGTAAGCAGATCGATGCGCTCATTTCGGAAGGTAACTTAGTGCCGGATGAGATGATGAATGGTGTGATAGAGAAATACATTGCTTCGCTGCCAAAGCATTGTAAGGGTACTATCTTCGACGGTTATCCACGAACGGTGGCGCAGGCAGTGGCGTTGACTTCGCTGCTGAAGAAATATCAGATGGATGCGCTGATGATTGACCTGATGGTGGATGAGCAGTTGCTTATTCAGCGTCTGATAGAGCGTGGAAAAGTGAGCGGACGGTCGGATGATAACCTCAATACCATTCGTCACCGCATTGCTGTGTATCACGACCAGACCGAACCCATCGCGCATTATTACTTGCGTCACGGCAATTATTTTGCGGTGAACGGTAATTACGATGTAGAGGATGTGTTCAAACAGGTGAAGCGAATCATTGACCGTGAAGGGAAACGTTAAACTGTTAAATTGTTAAATCGTCAATCGTCAAATCGTCAATCATTATATGGCTGCGAATTTTATCGACTATGTGAAGATTTACTGCCGCTCAGGAAAGGGCGGTGCGGGTTGTATGCACCTTCATCGCGCTAAGTATCTGCCGAAAGGTGGTCCGGACGGCGGAGATGGTGGTAAAGGCGGGTCGATTATATTGCGCGGTAATCGTAATCTATGGACATTGCTGCACCTCAAGTACCAGAAGCATATCATGGCTACGGACGGAGGCAAAGGAGGACAGAGCCGGTCGTTTGGTAAGGACGGAGAGGATAAGATCATCGAAGTGCCTTGCGGTACGGTCGTTTATGACGGAGAGACGGGCGAGTGGATCTGCGAAGTGAAGGAGCATAACGAACAGGTAGTGCTGCTGAAAGGTGGTCGCGGCGGACTGGGTAACTGGCATTTCCGTACGGCTACTAACCAAGCACCGCGTTATGCGCAGCCCGGTGAACCGGCGCAAGAGAGGACGGTCATCTTACAATTGAAAGTGCTGGCGGATGTGGGATTAGTCGGTTTTCCCAATGCCGGTAAGAGTACGCTGCTGAGTGTAGTGTCCGCGGCGAAGCCGGAGATCGCCGATTACCCGTTTACCACCATTACACCGCAATTGGGTATTGTGTCGTATCGCGACGGACGGTCGTTCTGTATGGCGGATATCCCGGGTATTATAGAGGGTGCGAGCGAAGGACGAGGATTAGGGTTGCGGTTCCTGAGACATATCGAACGCAATGCGGTGCTGCTGTTCTTGGTGCCGGCTACGAGCGAAGATATCGTGAAGGAGTACAAGATTCTGCTGCATGAGTTGGAGCAGTATAACCCTGAGTTGCTGATCAAAGCGCGACTGCTGGCTATTACGAAATGCGACACGCTCATCCCTAAGGACCTTAATGACCTTAAAGTCTCTAAAGACCTTAGCAATCTGGATTTGCCGGTGCTGTTTATTTCGTCTGTGGCAGGGATTGGTATTGACGAGCTAAAAGATGCGCTTTGGACGGAACTGAACAAGGAGCAGAATCAGGTGATTGAGATTAGTCATGCTCCAATCGATGTGGCCGTTATTGAAAGGGATGAAAATGACCAAATGGTAAATGAAGAAATGGTAAATGAAGGGACGATTTATCTCAACGAAGTAGAGGAAGAGTGGGATTTGGATAAATATAAAGGCATCGGTTGGGATGAATAAATAGTCCAATGGTTAAATGGTCAAATAAATGACCAAATGGTAAATGAGGAAATGAGAAAATTCTATGACAGAGTCATAGATTGGCGGGAACGCCATGTGAGTGAGAAACAATTGGTGCTCATTCTCTCTTTCTTTGTAGGCGTCTTTGCTTCTTTGGCAGCCGTACTGCTGAAGACTTTCATTCATTTGATACAACAGTTCGTTGAGAACAATCTTATCGCCGGAGAACACACTTGGTGGTACTTGATTACGCCGTTCATAGGAATCACCTTGGCGGCGTTGTTCGTGAAATATATAGTACGCGACGATATCAGTCATGGTATAACGAAGATTTTATACGCTATCTCGCAGCGCAAATCGATTATTAAGGCGCATAATATGTGGTCTTCGGTAGTGGGTTCGGGTCTGACGATTGGTTTTGGTGGTTCGGTGGGTGCTGAGGCGCCGATTGTGCTGACCGGTGCTGCGATTGGTTCGAATCTGGCGAAGGCGTTTCGGTTGGACCAGAAGACGATGATGCTGATGATCGGTTGCGGTGCTGCCGGTGCGATTGGTGGTATTTTTAAGGCGCCTATTGCAGGACTGGTCTTCACGCTGGAAGTGCTGATGATGGATCTGACGATGACATCTGTGGCACCACTGCTGATATCATCCGTTACCGCCACCGCACTCTCATATATTCTGACGGGCATTGATCCGATGTTCCCGCTGGAGAACATGGAAGATTTTGCGGTGACGCGTATTCCGTGGTATTTGGTGTTGGGTGTAGTATGCGGGTTTGTGAGTCTTTATTTCACCCGAGGAATGAATAAACTGGAGCAGTGGTTCAAGCACTCCGTAACGACTATGTGGGGTAAGTTGCTGGTAGGAGGAGCTACGTTGAGTTTACTCATTTTTATTTTCCCGCCGCTGTATGGCGAGGGATATGATGTGATTCAACAACTGATTAACGGTGATTGTTTGAGTGCGTTGGAGAATAGTCCTTTGGAGCACAATGCTTGGGCGATACGCAACGGCCAATGGTTGCTGATTGTGTATTTCGTTTCGATTATCCTGTTTAAGATCGTGGCGTCTGTGGCTACGAACGGGGCCGGCGGAGTAGGAGGTATCTTTGCGCCTTCGCTCTTTATGGGTGCTATTACCGGTTTTGTGACGGCTCGATTGATGAATACGTGCGGATTGAGTTTGCCGGAGGCTAATTTTGCGTTGGTAGGAATGGCAGGATTGATGTCGGGTGTGATGCATGCACCGCTGACGGGTATTTTCCTTATTGCAGAGTTAACCGGCGGGTATCATTTGTTCATGCCGCTGATGATTGTGAGCGTCATTTCGTATCTGACGATTATGTTCTTTGAGCCGCACTCATTGTACGCAATGCGTCTGGCTCAAAAAGGTGAGTTACTGACCCATAACAAGGACCGCAATGTGTTGACATTGCTGAAGATGGAGAATGTGCTGGAGACCGATTTTACTACCGTTTATCCGGAGATGACGTTGGGTGAGTTGGTGAAGGTTATTTCGCAAAGTCATCGGAATATGTTCCCCGTGATAGACCATGAGGATCGTTTGAAAGGATTGCTGCTGCTGGACGAAGTGCGTAATATCATGTTCCAACCGCGGTTGTACAAGCGGTTTACGGTGGAGCAGTTGATGACATCCCCGTATGCTATTCTGAAGGCGGATATGCCGATGGAAAAAGTGATGGAGATTTTTGAGGACACAGGTGCGTGGAACCTACCGGTGGTGGATGCGCAAAAGCGCTATATAGGTTTTGTTTCTAAATCGAAGATCTTCAATTCGTATCGCCACGTACTCGTGCATTTCAGCGAAGAGTAGTTGCCATGGTTTTGATCTCGTCCTTACACTGATTGAGTAAGGCGGTTGCTTCTGCGGCTAGGCGTTTGTATTGATCCATACTAATCGCTTCCGCTTGTTCTAATTGTGCGATGATGGCTTCAGCACGTTTTATTTTTTCGTCGTATCCCATTGTTGTGCGGTGTTATTTTCCTTTACCATGAAGGATGACTCCGATGGTGAAGAATAGTATTTTCATATCGAGGATGAGGCTCATGTTTTCCGCATAGACGATGTCGTAGTTGAGTCGCTCAATCATTTTGTCCATGGTGTCGGTATAGCCTACTCGGATGGGACCCCAACTGGTCAGACCCGGTCGCACTTTATAGAGCAGGCAGTAGTAGGGTGCTTCCTGCATAATCTGTTCGATGAAGTAAGGTCGTTCGGGGCGGGGACCGACGATGGACATCTCACCTCGGAGGATATTCCATAGCTGCGGCAATTCGTCCAATCGGTATTTGCGAAGGAAATGGCCGACGGAAGTGATACGCGGGTCGTTATCGGCAGTCAGATGTGGGATGCCATCGGCTTCAGCGCCCTCTTGCATCGTGCGGAACTTAAGGATTCGGAAGGGCAGTCCGTGCAGACCGATGCGTTCTTGCGTATAGAGGATGGGTCCGGATGAAGTGGTCTTGACGCGAATAGCAAGGTAGAGTAGAAGCGGCGAAAGGAGGACGAGACCGATGAGGGACACCGTAAAATCGAAGGCGCGTTTGATACACAGTTCGGAGTCCTTCATGTGGTTCTTGGTGATCTGAATGAGGGAGGGACGGTCCAGTTCGCCGATGCGTGCTGCACCGGTTAACATATCGAATACGCGGGGTACCAAACTAATCTCGCATTGGAGCGGGTAGAGGTGTGCGATAAGGGCGTATAGATCGCGTTCGGAGTATCCTTGGGGTAAGTCTAAGATCACTTCGTCTTGTTCGCCGGCGATTAGTTGTTTCGCTTCTGCCATCGAGTGGATGGTCCGTGTGCGTTGGATTCCACGGCGGCGAGAGAGAAGGGTGATGGTTAGACGCGGGATATA
>JAFSWF010000062.1 GCA_017444615.1 Paludibacteraceae bacterium
CTTTTTTAAGGCCGCCGCCTGTATCCAGTAAGCAATCCCGTTCGTCGCTGATGGTGATGTTACAACCCCAACCGTTATTGGCTCGGATGGTATCGATGATCTGGTCGGGGAAATGATGTACATTGACGAGAATATCCGTTATGCCGGCATCGTGTAGTTTTTCCACTTGCCATTGCAGCAGCGTTTTGCCGGCAAGTGGCACTAATGCCTTCGGCATTGTATCGGTAAGCGGTTTGAGACGCGTTCCCAATCCCGCAGAAAAAACCATCGCTTTCATATAGATAGAACAAAGAATAAGGACCGCTTCGCTAAAAGACAAAAGACTAAAATGTTTTACTTATATTACGCTCACGGTGAATGAGTTGAATGCGCACGTTGTATTTATCCTTTAGGTGTTTTGCGAGATGTTCGGCGCAATAGACAGAGCGATGTTGACCGCCTGTGCAGCCGAAGGCTATCTGCAGATGTTCAAAGCCGCGTTCGATAAAACGTTCTACGTGATGGTCCACCAGTTTATCCACGCTCTCTAAGAACGTTATAATCTCGCCGTCTTTTTCCAAAAAGTCAATCACCGGCTGATTTAAACCTGTCAGCTGCTTGTACTCGTCATATTTGCCCGGATTGTGGGTGGAACGACAATCGAAGACATATCCGCCTCCATTTCCGCTTTCATCAGTGGGGATACCGCGTTTATATGAGAAAGAGTAGATTGTAACTACAAGACTGCTGTGCTGTAAGGCCGTTTCACTATAAGACCGCTTCGCTGCAAGACCGCTAGCCAAACTCGCTGAAAGACTATACAGATACGGATAGTCGTCTTTGAGTTCTTCAAGCACTTCACTTAGATTGCGCAGGGCGTTGGGAATCGATTGAAGGAAATGTTCTTTGCGTTCGAAATATCCTCTATAGCCATAGGCGCCAAGAACTTGCAGCGTTCGGAATAGTACGAAATGCGGTAAAACGGCGCGCCACTTTTGTTCAACCAAGTCTGGCTGAAGTTGCTTGAGTTCATCCAGATACGCGTTGATTAGTTCTTCGCGGAGAGAGGACGGGATATTGGCTTTAGCCTGCCAGAGGAAAGAAGCGACGTCGTATTGAGTGGGACCTTTGCGACCGCCTTGAAAATCTATAAAGTACGGTTCGCCGTCCATGATCATCACATTGCGGCTCTGGAAGTCGCGGTACATGAAAGGTGCAAGGTGCAAGGTGAAAGGAGACTCTTCACCATCTTATCAAAATCGTCCTCTAACTTCGGTTCGGAGAACTCGATTCGGGTACCTTTCAGAAAGCAGTATTTGAAGTAATTGAGGTCCCAACGGATGGAGCGTTCGTCCATTTCGGGAATCGGGAAGCAATACTCCCAATCCAACCCCTCTGCACCTTTTAATTGTATATGCGCGAGCGCGCGAATAGTCTTCTCAAGCAGCGTTTTCTCCTCCGGCAGGAAACAGCCTGTCTCACGGCCGTGTTGAATAGCGTCGTACAGTAGCGTGTCACCCAAATCGGTTTGCGTATAACTCATCTCATCGTCGCTTACCCAAAGCACTTCGGGAACAGGCAGACTTTTGGAGGCAAAATGGCGTGCGAGATAAATGAACGCACGGTTCTCCTCGCGGTTCGTTCCTTCCACGCGGATGAAAGTCTTTCCTTGTGCATCCCTTTCCCGCGTATAGACCCTATTACTGCCTTGCTGCTTTAGCATCGGAATTGCAACGCATTATGGATACAAGTTACCTTGCATGGTCCGATGAAGTTTTCCAATATACCATCCGCTTCAATCAAGATATGCTTGCGGTAACTGATCTCAATCTCTTTGCCGCAGATCGGATAGACGAAGGGCAGTTCGGTTAACTTACCATTAAAGAGGTTAGGTATCGCTTTGAAAATCTGACCGAAGGTGGGTTTCTTGATAAACATCGAATGGAAGACACCGTCTTGCGGATCGGCTTGGGGATTTTGACGAATACCTCCGCCGGAGAAAGGTCCATTACCGATATTCATCGTAAAGAGCAGATCGTTCACTGCCTCCTTTCCATCTATCGTGAGGACCATGTGTTGCGCTTTATGCTCGATGATGGCGGCGATGAGGCCAAAGACATAATTCACGTGATGACTGCCAATGTAGTATTTGAGCACTTCGGCTTTTTTGCAGCACAACGGATCTACGCCAAAACCAACGGAGTTAATGAAATAGCGATGATGCTCAATGTTATTGCGCCAGTACGTAACACAGCCGATGTCAATGGGATGTCCTTCCCCTTCAAAGAAGCGTTGCAGACTCTCCTTATGATTCTTGGTCAGGTTCCAGTATCTTCCCCAATCATTGCCGGTGCCACGTGGCATCAATCCTACTTGCACTTTCGCGCGTTGCTCCGGTGTTAGGGCGGAACGCATAATACCATTGATAGCCTCCGAAAGCGTACCATCTCCACCAAGAACCAAAATCTCGTCATAGCCTTTCTCCACCAACTCTCGCGCCAACTCAATGGCATGGCCGGCAAATTTGGTTACTCTATAGGCAAATGGCATATGCCGTTTGCGAAGCAATTGCCATAAATATATACGCTGCGCACGAAACGCTCTTTTTCCGGATTTGGGGTTAATGATGATTCCTAACATGGTACTCTTCAATTCAAACGCGACTGCAAAGGTAGTAATAATTTTTTACATATGCAAATTTATTTCCTTTTTCATCTCATTTTTCAACTCTATCCCCTTTTAGTAAAGTTTTTGAGCGCCGGAACCATCGTTATGAGCGTCATCCCTCGTCGGGGAAGGATTATTCTTCTCTTCCTTCACTTTTGCCGGTTTTCCAATTTTCTCAAACGCTTTGAGCAGTGTGGGAACATCGGTTTTGTCGGCATTATAGGTGACGGTCACTGTTTGGGAAGGAAGATCACAGACAATATCTTTGACTCCTTTCTCAAACGCAATATTCTTCATGATCTTATCACAACATCCCTGGCAATGTAGTTCGCAAGAAAGTGTTACCACTTGTTTGTTGGGCTTAGCAGCCAGCACTCCCATTATTGGCAATAAAGCCATCCAAATAATCAGAAATCTTTTCATAGATGTTCACTTTTTAGTCTTCATTCTTTTCCAAGTCGTATCGGAAGCCGACATATACTTTCCACCCCATTGTCGGGCCACAGACCATCGAGGCATCAAAATTCGGACCGTACGGATCGTCTGCATCGATGATAGGTGCGTATTGACGAAAATTAGTCATATTCTCTGCCCCTGCATAGAGGCTGCATGTACGGAAATACTTCGTCACTTGTGCCATCAATTGCGGATACCATCGGAGCGTTGTAGGAGAGGCATATCCTCCGTTCAAATCACCTTTCGCTTCGAACCCATCCGGCATTCGGCCTACTCCGTTGAACTGCGCTGTAACATCGAATTGCCATTTCTTAAGAGGAGTCTGGTAACTGGTCGTAATGACGCCTTTGAACCTATTCGTCAGTGCTTTTGGGCGCAATTGGTAGGTATTGGCCGCCGCGTTAAAGGTTGTTTGCTCGACATCGGTCCATCGGAAAGCCGCCGTCCAAGTCCAGCCGCGCAGTACTTCCATCGATGCTTCTATCTGTGCGCTATGCGCAAACGACTTAGCTCCGGGTATATCGGTTTGGTTGTAGAGATAGACTGCGTGCGGGTCGCGATCCATATCCACAATGAGCGAGTTGATGAAATGGGTGTAGTAATACTCCAAGGATAGTTGGAGTTGCTTGCTGCCCATGGGAATATAGAACGTGGTACTTGCCCCTGCATTGATGGCTCGTTCTTGCGCGATAGTATCAGCGAGAGTCAGTACTCGGCTGGAGGGCAAAACAAACGCATTATCCGCTATCGCATTCGGTGAACGATACCCCATACCGGCACTGGCTCTAAGCGTCCACCATTCAAAGGGCGAGTAACGTACATTAGCGCGGGGAGTGACAAAGAAACCATATTTCGTCGAATAATCAGCCCGCACTCCTGCCACTAACGATAACTGTTCACCGTAGGTGTAGGCGTATTCGGCAAAGAGCCCGGGCGTTACTTCGTAGCGACTAAAGTCGGCTATTGGCTTTTGGCCATTAGCAATTGGCAAAAGCAGCGTCTCATCGTATTTGTCAAAATTAACCGACACGCCGGCAGAGAGACGATGATCGTTGTCAATGAGTCCGCCGCCTTCCCAGTTCCGCTGCCAGATACCGTTGAGGTACGCATTGAGTTGGGATGCTTGCCATGTGCGTAGTCCATATGTGTTATCGATATTATGATAACTGACAGCGGTGATAAGCGCCACAGACGAACCACTCTCATCATCGTACACATAGCCGTTCTTGAAGAATCCCTCAACGCGCCACGTGTTCAGGTTGATGAGATAAGGCTGAGTACTGACAGGGGTAGTGTGCTGATGTACATTTTGTCCTCCTCGACGCCTGTCGTATAGCCCGCGCACGAACGCTTGGAAGGTGTAATCGCCTTTACGGTAGAACCAACGGTTAGCGAGGTTAGCATTTTGCAGCAAAGGCATATCGGCAAAACTATCTTTGTTTTCATCCATTGCCATATAACTACCGCCATAGTGAGCCAGAATACCGGTATAGAGAGACGGCTTAATCTGCCATCCGCCCATGATATTCGCTTCCGCCATCAGTTCGGAATTGAACATCAGATTGAGGGATAAGGGATTCTGGGTATTGGGTTTGAGCAGTTCGACATTGATCTGTCCGGAGGTGGCTTCGTAGCCGTTGATAACAGAGGAGGTTCCTTTGCTTACCTGAATGGAGTTCATCCATGGTCCTGGGATATAATCGAGTCCGAAATTCTGCGCCAACCCTCTCACAGCGGGTGTGTTTTCCTGCAATAACTGCACGTACGTGCCGCTTAGCCCCAAAAGTCGTATTTGCTTGGCACCTGTGGCGGCATCGGCGTACGCTACATCTACTGAAGCGTTGGTTTCAAAGGCTTCGGAGAGGTTACAACACGCTGCGCGGCATAGCTCTTCTGTGCCAATCGTTTGCGTATCGAACGCTGAGGTTCGACTTTTCAGCACGCCCATTTTGCGTTCGGTGATGGTCACTTCGTCCAACACCGTTTCATCTACCAATACGATGGTGAGCGGTTCGCGGTTAGTGATGAGAAGGGTATCATTATGACACCCTACGAAGGAAGTTACCAAGCGATTGGTACCTTTGGTAGGCATGATGGTGAAATGGCCCAGAAAATCCGTAGCCACTCCAACACCCGTTCCTGCCCAATAGACATTCGCACCTACGAGCGGTTCGCCGTGTTCGTCCAACACCACACCCGTTATTTGCGCGTGCGCCCAAGCACAAGAGAATATCAATATTAGGATGAATAGACGTTTCATATCCTTTCTATTCTAAAATCGAATGCAAAGGTACTACTTTTTTCAGAGACCCACAATCCCTATTAATGGGTAAATTAGCCTTACAAGGTAGCAACGAGCACGATAAGCGTCGCTCACTTATCTGAGAAAATATACTCAAACACTTTGACGGAGAACAGTTTGCCGTTCGGCAGGTAGTTGTACTGCTTAGCCTTGGTGCCATCTTGGTTCCACTCGTACTTGCGGATACGAACGGGTCTATTGCGATCGTTATACTCCACCTCTTCGATGACCTTACCGGTTACATCATCGTAGGTAGAGGTCACACGGCTCCGCTGGCCATACGAAGCGTACTCTATCTCCTCGATGCAACGGCCTTGTTCATCGTACACTTTGATATGATCCAACCAGCGGGTCTTGGTCTTACTATCCGTGTTCCACTCCTTGACGGTCAGGTTCTTCCGTTTCTCACGTTTGGCCAATTGTTCCGGCGTCAACAAACTCTGGGCGGCTACTTGTGCGCAGCACGCTGCACACAGAATATAGAGGATTATACTGAATGTTCTTTTCATTGCTATATTGTGTTAGAGAGATTTGATATATTTATCCGCTTCGATAGCGGCTTTAGCGCCGGAACCGGCTGCTACGATGGCTTGACGGTAATGCGGGTCGGCACAATCGCCGGCAGCAAACACACCCGGTACGTTCGTTCGTGGACTATCACCTTCTACCACTATATAGCCTTCTGCGTCGCGGTGCAAGTAGTCCTTGAAAAGTTCGGTATTGGGATGGTGACCGATGGCCAAGAAAAAACCGTCAATGTCAATGTGCTTGATCGCCTCATCCGGTTCGCCTTTGCGATAAACGAGGTCTGCGCCTTGCACTTTGCCTTCTCCGGTCAATCGGAGGGTGTTGTGCTCAAAGAGCACTTCGATCTTCGGGTTAGTGAGAACGCGTTGCTGCATGATTTCCGAGGCGCGCAAGTAAGGTTTGCGAACGATCATATAGACCTTCTCTGCCAACCCTGCCAAGTACGAAGCTTCTTCGCAAGCGGTGTCACCTCCACCTACTACCGCTACGGTTTTTTTGCGATAGAAGAAACCGTCACACGTAGCACATGCACTCACGCCTCGACCGCGGTACGTACGCTCGCTCTCTAAACCTAAATACTTAGCACTTGCACCGGTAGCGATGATGACCGCATCCGCTTCGTATTCCATCTCGTCTTCCACAATCACTTTCTTGGGGTTAACCGAGAAATCAACTTTGGTGACAATACCACTCACGAAGGTAGTACCGAAACGCTCAGCTTGACGACGCATGTCATCCATCATCGTAAACGGGTCAATGCCGTCGGGGTAACCGGGGAAATTCTCCACTTCGGTAGTTGTGGTTAACTGTCCGCCTTGCTGTGGACCGTCAATCAAGACAGGCTGTAAGTTAGCACGGGCGGCATAAATAGCGGCAGTGTAACCCGCAGGACCACTGCCGATAATCAAACATTTAACGCTATTCATAATCTTAAATCATTTACAAATGTAGTTGAATTGGGTTCTATCACAAACTTAGGTTCGGAGGTGATGAACATGGGATTTTGGAGTTGTAGCGACGATGTTTTTTGTCCTTCGCGTATTTCCAGATGCAGCGGCATCAGGTCCGCATTGCGGATCCGTAGCGTGAAGCGGTTAAAACCTGTGCCTGGTTCTTTCGGCGTCAAGGTCACTATGGTCTCTTTGCCGTCCGCGGAAGGCATTTCGGTTACCGTACAATTCTCCGCCACCGTTTTCGCCATCATAAACGGATTCGTCTGCGCCAACTCTTGCTGCGAAGGGTCGGAGATGGTTAACTCGTCCGTGTCGGAGGAGTACATGTACAAACTCTTGCCGTCATATGCGGCATCGATGCCGAACATCGACAATATAAACTGCTGCGCATGGATAGTGACCGTGCCCGGGTAATGGAGCGGTGCATTCACTTCATCCGATACCGATGCCACAAACTCTGTCTGCAGCGTCTTCTGCTCCAAGTTCGCAAAGAACGAAGAGAGAATAGTTAGTATAATTAATAGGGTTTTCATTGCTTTGTCAGTAGGGTGTTCTTAGCACTCGTTGTCGTGTCGTTGTCGTGTTTGATTCGTGATTGAAGGCTATGTCACGCTTATTTGACAGCTATTTGACGCCTAATTCTTCTAATAGTTTTTCCAATTGGTCCATGTCGGTGATGAGGACATCACGACCTTTTGGTCCTTTGTTGGGTCCTACGATACCGGCGGCTTCGAGTTGGTCACTTAGTTTGCCGGCACGGTTATAACCGATTTCGAACGCGCGTTGGAGCCGGCTGGTTGAGCCTTCTTGTTTCGCTACTACATAGCGTGCTACATCGGCGAACATCGGATCCAAGCGTTTCATATCTACGCTTCCCGGTGCGAGTGCTTCGCCTTCGCCACCTTCGCCTACGTATTCCGGCAACTGATAAGGTCCGGCATAGCGTTGCTGCTTGGAGATATGTTTGACGATCTCGTCCACCTCCGGCGTGTCCACGAACGCACATTGGATACGTGTGACGCTGGCGTTGCCGGCGTAGAGGCTGTCGCCTCGACCGATGAGTTGTTCGGCACCCTTGGCATCGAGGACGGTTCGCGAGTCGATGACACTCTGCGTACGCAAGGCGATGCGGGTTGGGATGTTCGCTTTGATGACACCGGTAACGATATTTACCGAAGGGCGTTGGGTGGCCAGGACCATATGCATACCTACGGCACGCGCTTTCTGGGTGATACGAGCGATCGGCGTCTCCACTTGTTTGCCTGCCTGCATGATAAAATCACCATACTCATCGATGATGATGACGATGTAGGGCAGGTATTGGTGATGGAGGCTGTCCGCCACGAGTTTATTGGGGTTCAGTCGTCTGCGCACGAACTTATCGTTGTAGTCTTCCAGATTGCGTACACCGGCGTCCATGAGCAGTTTGTAGCGGTTCTCCATCTCGATGACAAGCGAGTTGAGGGTGTTGATGACCTTGTCGCAATCGGTGATGACCACTTGTTCGGGATCGGTATCGGGCTGTGCAGCCAGGAAATGCTTGAGCAAAGGCTTGTATGGCGCAAACTCGACCATTTTCGGGTCCACCATCACTAACTTCAACTCCGCCGGATGTTTCTTGTAGAGCAGGGAGGTGATGATAGCGTTGATGGCGACCGATTTACCGGTTCCAGAAGCACCGGCCACGAGTAAGTGCGGCGTCTTGGCGAGGTCGAACATAAAGACCTCGTTGGTGATGGTACGACCATAGGCTATCGGCAGACGCATTTTCGCCTCCTCTTGGAAGCGTTTGGAGGCAATCACCGAGTGCATTGAGACGACTTGCGGTTTCTCGTTGGGCACTTCTATACCGATCGTTCCTTTGCCGGGCATCGGCGCGATGATACGAATACCCGTTGCGCTCAGAGACAACATGATATCGTTCTCAAGAGCTTGGATCTTCGCCACCCGCACACCCGCTTTAGGCACTATTTCATAGAGCGTTACCGTCGGGCCGACAGTTGCTTTGATACTATCAATTTCTATGCCATAGTTGCGCAGCGTGGTTACAATACGTGCACCGTTTGCCCGTTGCTCGTTCTCATCAATCACCGGTGCCGCCTCATTATCATATACCTTGAGCAGGTTCAGCGAGGGGAACTTATAGAACTCCAGATCCTTGCGCGGGTCGTAGGGTCCCAGTTTAGCGAGTACCGCCTCGGGATCCTTGTCGTACAACTCTTCTACCGGCGTTTCTTCAATCTCCAGATCGGGGTTCTTTGGTTTTTGTTCTTCCTGCTCTGCTATCGTGATTGGTTCATCGCCTAAGGGCTCATCCGGTAACTCTTGTGTCGGTTCAACAGGCGTTTCTTCTATCTCAATCTCTATCTCTTCGATCTTCGGCTCTTCGCCTTGTTCGGTCGGTTCAAGCGGGATGTCAATAGGTATCATCACTTCCGGATTTGCCGGGGCTTCCGGATCTTCCGGGGTTTCGGGTTTTTCTTTTTTCTTAAATAATCTCGCGCACCAAGCTCCGAAGGCTTTGCAGCGGTCGATAAAATGCGGGTCGGTGACGATAAGGAAAATGATCAGCGCGACTACCAGTAGGATGATTGTTCCTACCACATTGACATAGCTGCTTAGCCACTCAGCCGCCCATCGACCGAACGCCCCGCCCCAGCGGAACAAGCCCAGATGGGTCATTTGCTGCGCAAAGCCCAGCACTGCCGAGCCCCATAATACCCAGAAGGAAGTGCCGCAGAAGAGTTTGATGGCGTGAATATCCTTGAACACATGCATCAATCGCAGACCGTAAATGCCAACCATCAGAATCAACAACACGCTCACAAAACCAAAACTGCCGTCAATCAGGAACTGCGCTAACACAGCCCCCGGCAAACCTAACATGTTCTTCACCTCCAAGCGATTAGCTAATCGTTCCGCGTGCTCCAACGCCAATACCGACTGGTCGTACAGACCGGTGAACAAGAAACTGATATACGCCAACAAGGCGATGACGGCAAAAGCCAATAATAAGATACCTACGATCATCCGCGTGCGGCGGTCGGTAAGAAACCGCTTGACGGACTCCCACCATTTCTCTTTCTCAACACGAATCGGACGCTCATGCACCCGCTCGCTATTTCCATTCGGTTTAACTACGTGTCTGGGCATAATTTCTCAAAATACACAAAATGCGTTGCAAAGATAGTATTTTTAATTGAAAATTTAAATTTTAAAATTTAAAATTTTTAATTTTAATAAATAAAACGACACTTTTTATAAAAAAAACGTGCGCGCGCTTGCGTATTCCA
>JAFSWF010000063.1 GCA_017444615.1 Paludibacteraceae bacterium
ACAACAATTTTTGAAAGCGGAACTGGTGCACCGTCTGGAGCAGTGCATAGGCGCTGAGGTGGGGATGCGAGGCCTGAACACACTCATCTACGGCTGGCGCAAGAAACATCGCTTCACCGACACGGCTATCTACCAACGCAACTACCTCACTTATCCGGAAACGGAGTCGCTATCCGCCTATGCAGGCTATAGTTTGACTATCTAAATACGCTTTTTTGTCAGCAGATAAAAACGCAAAAGCGAATAGTTGGTAGTGTACTAAAAAAGCAGTAATTTTGCACCGGATTTGAAAACCTGCGGCTATAATCGGCAGACAGGGCGTCCCGCAACCTATTCTCAGTCTTGCTTGCCGAAAAAGGAATACGTTTTCAAATCCAGCCGGCATTGATCATGTATCCGGCGCATTAGCAAAATCTGGTAAGAGTAGTCAGCACAGCTGCGAGAAGATCTTGCGGGGTGTCGGCTATATGTGAGACACCGGCGGATAGGAGGGTCTCTCTTGGCACAAATCCCCATGAACAAGCTACAAAGGGCACGTTGGCGTTCTTGGCGGTCTCAAAATCAACGAGGCTATCACCGATGTAAAGGACAGATGTACGATGTACGATGTACGAAGGATGTATAGCCTGCAGTATATCAAAGACTATCTGGGGATTGGGTTTGCGTTCGATACCTTCCCGTTCGCCTAAGATGACATCAAACACTCCGGGAAAGAAATGATTGACGATTTTTTGTGTTGCAGCCTGGTATTTATTGCTGGCAACCGCCAAGCGATGACCGTTGGCTTTGAGTGTAGCGAGCAGTTCGGGAATACCCTCGTACGGCCGCGTATAATCGCAGTTATGGTCATTATAATAGGGCACAAAAAACGCCCGTACGCGTTGGATATTGTCTTCTGTGCATTCGTTTTCCGGCAGTGCGCGACGAATGAGATTATTGATGCCGTTGCCTACTTTGGCAGGGTAAGCCTCTATCGGAAAAGTAGGATAGCCGTTTTGTGCGAGGGCATAATTGCAGGCATAGCCCAAGTCGTCAATGGTGTTGAGCAGGGTGCCGTCGAGGTCAAAGATGATGGTTGTCTTCATAATTCCGGTTGCAAAAGTACAAAAAAAAACGCACATATGCAAATATAAAGTCTAAAAAATTTGCGTAATTCAAAATTTTGTTGTATCTTTGCAGTGTTTTTTGAAAGAAAATCTATGACGAGGTTAAGTGTAAACATCAACAAAGTGGCCACGTTGCGCAATGCGCGGGGCGGTAATCTGCCTGATGTACAGCGTTTTGCTGTCGATTGTGAGTTGTTTGGCGCGCAGGGAATAACGGTTCATCCGCGTCCCGATGAGCGTCATATTCGCAAGGAAGATGTGTACCAACTGAAATCGATGGTGACCACGGAACTGAACGTGGAGGGTAATCCGACGGAAGATTTTTTGGCGTTAGTGGAGGATATTCGTCCGACACAAGTGACGTTGGTTCCGGATGACCCGTCTCAGTTGACATCCAACCATGGTTGGGACACGAAGCAGCATTTGCATTTTCTGAAAGGCGTGGTGAACCAGTTACACGCTTCGCGTATCCGTGTGAGCATTTTTGTGGACCCGGATCCGGAGATGGTGGAGTACGCGTTGCGCGCAGGCGCTGACCGTGTGGAGTTATACACGGGTCCTTATGCGGAGCTGTTTGAGAGCGACCCGCAGGCGGCTATCGATAAATACCGTCCGGCAGCGACGAAGGCGCATGAGTTGGGGTTGAAGATGAACGCGGGTCATGACTTGAACCTGCGCAATCTGAAGCCGTTCATTCAGGCTTTCCCTTGGACCGCCGAAGTGAGTATCGGTCACGCCATCGTCTGCGATGCACTCTATCTGGGCATACAAGAAACCATTCAAGAATATTTGGACTTGCTGAAGTAAGTCGTTAAACCGTTACATTGTTAAACTGTTAAATCGTTATATGCTATTACAAATTGATACATTAGCTGCGGTGGAGGAACAACTGGCAGCGATCGAAGAACCTGTTCAAGAGTCCATTAACTTATGGGAGATGGCGCAATATGGCGGATGGATCATGATTATTTTAGCCATCCTTCTCGCGGGCGCGTGCTATATATTTATAGAGCGTCTGGTAGTGCTCAAACAAGCCACTCGTGAGGACAAATCGTTCATGGACCGTATTCGCGATTATATCCATGACGGTAAGATTGACTCGGCGTTGAACCTTTGCAAGAAGACCGACACGCCTTCGGCGCATATGATTGAGAAAGGTATCACTCGTATCGGTCGTCCGATGCAGGATGTGCAAGTGGCGGTGGAGAACGTAGGTAACCTGGAGGTAGGTAAGTTGGAGAAAGGCTTGGTGCTGATAGCCACCATTGCTGGCGGTGCTCCGATGTTAGGTTTCTTGGGAACCGTATTAGGTATGGTTCAGACATTCTATAACATGGCGCAGAACAGCGGTGGCGTGATAGAGATTTCTGCCCTTTCGACCGGTATGTACCAAGCGATGGTGACCACTATAGGCGGTTTGATTGTGGGTATTCTGGCGATGTTTGCGTACAATTACCTCGTAGCGCGTATTGACCGCGTGGTCAGACTGCTCGAATCGCGTACCCTCGAATTCATGGACCTTCTTAATGAACCCGCTTAGTCGCGTTCACTATCCTCGTACATGTACTAAAATTGCATTTTAGTAGTAAGTACTCGGATGTGCCCGCTCTCCCCCAAAATTAAAATTTTAGGGGACCCCAAATAAAAAGAAATAAATTTATGGCATTAAAGAGACGAAATAGGGTAGAGGCGACGTTTGCAATGAGTTCGATGACGGACTTGATCTTTCTGCTGCTGCTGTTCTTTGTGATGGCAAGCACGCTGTCGTCGCCTAATGATATCAAGATTAACCTGCCTACGGCTCGTTCACAACACGCTACTCGTCCGTTAGTGGCGAAGGTGTTTATCGATGCGTTGGGCGATTATTCGGTGGCGATAGCGAACGGCAAACCTCAACCTATCGACCCGAACGCATTAGATGCGTATTTGGCAGGTGTTCAGGCGTCCGATTCGACGATGACGCTTGCCCTTCACGCCGATCAAGACGTGGCTTATAGTAAGGTCGTTCATGTGCTGGATATAGCGAACGAGCATCATATGAAGGTGGTCGTTGCAACAAAGCGCAAATAGCGCTGTTGCATAAGAAATTTTCTTAGGCAACTCAAACAAACATGACCAAGAAGCAAGAACGCAACATAGTAGCCTGGTGTGGCACCCTCCTTTTTATGGGGGTAGTAGGTGTATTGCTGTGGTTGGTACAAATGAAGGCGTATCAACCCGACGAGCCTGATTATGTGGAGGTACTGATGGAAGAGCCGGAGACTCCTGAACCGGAGATACCGAGGGTCAAACCGGAACCCGTTTCTTCGCGTCGCGACCCAGGTGCTGCTTCGCCGGCACAATCGCAGCCTGCTAACCAACCCACGCAGAACAGCGCCGAACAGGTGGTTTCGGAAGAGGATAGGTTGTTAGCCATCCAGCAAGCCAAAGCAGACAGTATAGCAGAGGCGAACCGGCAGGCAAAGAAGAAAGCAGAGGACTTGATAGGCGGATTTACCTTTACCAATACCCCGGACAACGGCACGGCTGCCAATAAGACCGAGAACAACGGCCGCGGTACAACGCTGAAAGGCGAAGGAACAGATGGCGATAGCAAATGGTCACTGGCAGGTCGCGGACTGGTAGGCAAGTTGCCTATGCCGGCTAATACCTTTAATCAGGATGGTCGTGTGTTGGTAGAGATACGCGTTAATCCCGCAGGACAAGTAGTGTCTGCAACCCATAAAGGTGGTACGATATCCGACAAGGCCACCATTCAACTCGCCCTCGATGCAGCTCGTAAGGCTAAGTTCACGCAGGGCGACCATGATCAGATAGGAACAATCACATATAATTTCAAATTCAATTAATCGTAAATCGTACATTTATGAATTATCTGTTCTTAGACAACGGCTTCGAAGAGATAGAAGCCATCACCACGATCGATTTGTTGCGTCGCGCCAACATCGCGTTAACCACCGTTTCCATCACCGGTAATCCGATGGTGCTGGGTGCGCATAATATAGCGGTAGAAGCGGATGGCTTGATAGCCAATATTGATTTTTCGGACGCGGAGATGCTTATTCTGCCGGGTGGCCAAACGAAATTAGGCGATTGTTCGGCATTATGCGAACTATTGGTAGAGCACAACAAAGCCGGTAAGTTGATTGCCGCCATCTGTGCTGCGCCGATGGTTCTGGGTAAGTTGGGTATTCTGAAAGGCAAACAAGCGACATGCTATCCGGGTTGTCAAGAACCGCTTGGCGAGAGTTATGTAGGCGGACTGGTGGTAGAGTCCCAGAATATTATCACCGCGAAAGGACCTGGTTTGAGTTCTGACTTTGCGTTCTGTATCATCGAGCGTTTGGCTGGAAGCGAAGTGGCCGATGAGGTGTATGAGAAAGCGCAGTACTAACGTGAGCGTTAGTAAATTGATAATTGAAAATTGACAATTGAAAATTATAGTCGGCTTCTTAGCGGAGGCCGACTATTTTATGGAGTTGAACGCTGAGACGCCAGAAAGGATGGGTGAGGATATAACGCACGGTGTCATCCAGATTATCATTGCGGTCATCTTCCCATTCATCCACGGCGTGGTCGAGCAACCATTCGCCGGTAAAGCGTAAGGGTTGCAGCAGCCAATGGTCCGCTTTTAGTTGGGTTCGCCAAATCTCCGGATCATAATCGCCGGTATAAACCACTTTGACTTCATTGACTTGCTTGAGGGCAAGCGAAGACCGCTTCGCTGACAGACAGCTTCGCTGACAGACCGTTTCACTGACAGACCGTCCTTCGGACTGACAGACCATCTTAGGAGAACAGGTGATCCAGTCGATGCCGGGGGGTAGGGGACGTGTGCCGTTCGTTTCGATGCAGATATAAAAGCCTGCCTGGTGGAGGGCATCAATGAGGGGCGTATCTACTTGCAGGGAGGGTTCGCCGCCTGTGAGCACGCACATCTTACGGCGTTCGTTGGGCAGGTCATAGAGCGCGTTCATCTCTTCGATAATCTGCTCAGCGGTCATGGAAGTGTATTCGGTAAACTCGGTATCGCACCACGGGCAACGCAGGTTGCATCCGCTAAAACGGACAAACACAGCAGGAATACCGCTGTGTGCGCCTTCGCCCTGAAGGGTGTAGAATATTTCGTTAACTTTATACATGACTAGTTGTCTAGAGGTCTAGATGACTAGGCGACTAGTCTCTCTCATAGATTGCCACGTTGCCTTCGGATTCTTGGACAGAGACCTTGTAGCAATTCTCCACATGGTCGCATATCCAGCGGGCAATATTCTCCGCCGAAGGGTTGACATCCAGCACTTCGTTGATGTATTTATGGTCGAAGGTATCCTTGACCACTCGTTTGATATGCGTAAAATCTGTCACCATACCGTCGCGGTTAAGTTCTTTGGCACGACAATATACGACGATGATCCAGTTATGGCCGTGCAGATTCTCGCATTTGCTTTCGTAGGACAGCGACAGATTGTGCGCGGCTGAGATTTCTATTGTTTTTTGAACGTAGTACATAAATTCATTTACCATTTGGTCATTTACCATTTACCATTTCTTTGGTTATTTACCATTTACCATTTCTTTGGCTTCGCGGAGAGCTTGTTCTCTTTCGCGGCAGGTTCCGCAGACGCCGCAAGGCTTATCTCCACCTTTGTAACAAGACCATGTTTCGTCATAATTAATGCCGAGTCGCAGTCCATGGCGCACGATCTCCGTTTTGGAGATGAGGGTATAAGGCGTAAGCAACTGCACGCCATTCCACGTACCTGCCTGCACGGCTTTATCCATTGCATCCACAAACTCCGGTCGGCAGTCAGGGTAGATGGTATGATCGCCGGCATGGTTGGCTAACATAATATATTGCAACTTCTCATTCTCTGCTATACCTGCCGCGATGGCGAGCATGATACCGTTTCGGAAGGGTACGACGGTCGATTTCATGTTCTCTTCGTCGTAATTGCCTTCGGGAATGGCGTCTGCGCCTTCCAATAAGGAGGAATGGAAGAGTTGTTTGAAGAAAGGCAAATGTATGATTTGGTGCGGAATACCGAGCCGCTCGCAGTGTAGTTTGGCGAAGGCGATCTCCTTATCGTTATGGTTACTGCCGTAGTGAAAAGAGACGGCTAAGGCAATCCGCTCCCGGTACTCGTAGAGCATCGTGGTGGAGTCAAGGCCGCCGGAGAGAACAAGCAAAGAATCTTTGCTATTTACCATTTTGTCATTTACCATTTTGTCATTTATTTTGGCATTGGGTCATTTGTTCACGGAGTCGCTGGGCTTTCAATTCCTCGTGCTCTTTGTCTGCGTAGTTAGCAAAGGGGTAGATGCTGATACCGCCGCGTGGCATGAAATAGCCCGTTACTTCGATATACTTAGGGTCCATCAGTCGCACGAGGTCGTTGAGGATGATATTGACGCAGTCCTCATGAAAATCGCCGTGGTTGCGGAACGAGAAGAGGTAGAGTTTGAGACTCTTGCTCTCCACCATTCGTTCGCGCGGGATATAACTAATGTACAGATGTCCGAAATCGGGTTGCCCGGTCTTGGGGCAAAGGGTGGTAAACTCCGGACAGTTGAAGGTGACCAGATACTCATTCTCGGGGTGCTTATTGGGGAAAGTTTCCAGCACCTCAGGGTTGTAGTTATCGCTGTATTGCACGTGTTGGTTGCCTAAGAGGGTCACGCCCTCTAATTCTTGTTCTGTTCGCATAAGTAATCTATTTTAACTCTTGTAGCGCGCGTTTGAGTTCGTTGTCGTAGCGCAGGTTGTAAGCGGCTTGTCCGCGTTGGTAGTAATAGCGGAGAATGATCTCACTGCCTAACATCTGTTTGACTTCATCTTTGTTGCGGAGGATAGCTTCGCGGAAATCGGGTTTGAGTTCAGGGCGCAAGGCTTCCAAGCGGGCAAGGGTAGTGGAATCGATGTCTTCATGCTTGGCCATCTTAATCATATCTTCAAAATACTTACCGGTTTCGGTTTCGTACTCGAAGTTGCGTTCTTCGAGGAAAGTACAGAAATCGTCAATCTCTTCATCGGTCAGTTCGAACGTCTGCGGTGCCGCAATGCTATCGTGCAGACGATGGTAACGGGTGGCATAATCGAAGAAATGATTATTGATATAGAGCGAATAACAGATGTCCACTTTGGCGGAATCGTTCATCACTATATCCGGCAGAATACCGCCGGCGGTGTCTTTCTTCAGTTCGTGTCCTTTCTGCCGCTCGCTATAATCGATGGCTTGTATGCAACGCCCGGAAGGGAGGTAGTACTTGCTGGTAGTCACCTTTACATGTCCGCCGTAGGCGATAGGACGCACGTTCTGCACGAGACCCTTGCCGAAAGTGCGTTGACCGATGAGTTTGGCGCGACCTAAATCTTGCAAAGCGCCCGAGACGATCTCGCTCGCCGATGCGGAGTGTTTATCGACCATAACGATAAGCGGCAGGTCTTTGTAACGCGGGGTATTGCGGGTCTTGTAGGTGCGTTGACTGTTCGCAGTCTTGCCTTTCGTCTCTACGATCGTCTGGTCGGCTTCGACAAAGAGGTTGACTAACTGCAGCGCTTCATCCACGATGCCGCCGCCGTTCCCACGCAGGTCGATAATGAGCTTGCGTGCCCCGCGGGTGTAATAGAGGTCATCGAGCGCGTTGGTGAACGCCAAAGCTGAACCTTCGGTAAACTCGCCGAAGGCGATATAACCCACAGGTTCGGAAAGGGTATCTGCGGCAAAGCAGGTATAGTAGGTGACGGGGTCAAGGTGAATATCCTCGCGCACGATAGAAACGGTGAAGGGTTTATCTATCCCTTCGCGCTCAAGTTCCAGCACCACTGTGGTACCTGGCACACCGCGGAGATTATTGCTTACTTCGCTGACCGTCAGTCCCTTGGTAGTCTTACCGTCAATGGACAGAATACGGTCCCCCGCTTGCACGCCTGCCCGCTGCGCAGGTTTGCCTTCGTAGGGATTGACGGCGTAGGTGGCTAAGGAATCTTTGTTGGCTTTTGCCTTTCGACTTTCGCCTTTCGGCTTAATGGGCCGTTGCTGAATCAGACTGCCTATGCCGCCGTACTTGCCGGTGGTCATCATTCGTAACTCGCGGTCGTTCTTCTTGGGGTAATAGACCGTGTATGGGTCAATCTTACGCAACATGGCGTTGATGGCAGTCTCCGTCAGATCCTCATAATTGAGGGTGTCCACATAGTTGACATCTACTTGGCGGACAACATCGTTGAAGATGGTGATACATTCATCCGCCCGCACAGTGGCCTGGCGGTCCTGAGCTACTACTGCCAAAGGCAGTGATAATAAGACCGCTAACGCTGTAAGACCGCTAACGCTGTAAGATCGCTTCGCTGTTGGACTAATCATTTTATCGCAATGTGTTGGGAACAAACTCGCTGACATTCTTGCCGTAGGCGTAGAGGTCGCGAACGAGGGTAGAGGAAATATGTGCGTACTCCGGACGGGTGTAAAGAATGATGGTCTCCACGCCGCCCAGTTGCTTATTGGCCTCCGCCATGTTACGTTCGTACTCAAAATCCTCCACACAACGGATGCCGCGCAGAATAAAAGACGCGCCTTGCTCTTTGGCAAAATCCACGGTCAAGCAGTCATAGATAACTACCTGCACACGCGGTTCGTCAGCAAAAATCTTACGAATTGCCTCTTCGCGTTCGCGAATAGGGAAGGTCTCGTTCTTAGTTCGGTTTCGTCCAATGCCGATGATGATCTCATCAAACAACTCCAAGCCACGTTTCACGATATCGTAGTGGCCGATGGTAAAGGGGTCAAAAGACCCGGGGAATATAGCTTTTTTACTCATATGCTTTGTGATAATTGATTACAGGATTGTTATACATTTCGATTAGTTTCTCGCGCAGGAAAGCTTCATCTTTGTGGGGAATATCGATGAGCGCCAAGCGGCTTTCGATATACGTATCAAATTCTGTGCCACGCTCGAATAGTTCGTAGCCCTGATGAATATGTCGGTCGATGATATCGCAGACGTGTTGAATCTGGTCATTGAGAGGCAATTCGCGGTACTCGGGGTGCGCGGTCAGTAGAGCATCTATCTCGGGATTGATACTGGGCGTGAGACGATAAATGACATTGCCTTTCCACCCTTTTATACCCGTTGCCATCGATTCGACATCATCGCGTTTGGTTTTGCGCCAAAGGGGATTATCTCGCTTGAGTTGCATCTCTCGCGCTTTGAGATAATCGCAAGGGTCAAACTCATAGGTGATACTAACCGGACATATATTGAGGTCTTTGACGGCTTGGTAGAAATCCGGAGCGTCCATGGTGAGCATTTTGAGCACACTGCCTTGCGTCAGGTCGTTGCTGTCCTTGGATCGGCCTTCGCGTTGCGCCAACCAAATAGATTTATGTTGCGCCCGAAGATGACGAATATACGCGCTTAACTGGCGGGCGTTCTCCAATTGCGCATGCGCACCTACATTGCGTTTGACCACAAAACAACGGTTGAAACGAACGAACCACTCAATCCATTTATTGGCGAAGAGATTATTGCCGATGCCGATGAAGGGTCGGATAAAATAACGGCAACGCAGTTTATAGGACAGCCATGCGGAGTCCATCACAATGTCGCGATGGTTGGACATAAAGAACGCTCCGTGCTTGATATCCGCCTCTATCTGCTTGCGGTCGCCCAAGTAATCCAGTCGCAGACTCGAGGTCGTTCGCCAAGCCAGTATCTGCAGCATGGGAAAAGCAAATAGCCAATCCAAAACGGCTAATAATCCGCCAACCCGATAGGCCCGTATATCCTTAAAGTTATTTACCATTTGGGCATTTACCAATTACCAATTACCATTTACCATTTAAGCGTTCAGTGCGTCTAAGGCCGCTTTGGACGCTTCTCGATAGGCCGCCATCAGTCCGCCGGTGCCTAACAACGTGCCGCCGAAATAGCGCACAACGACTACTAATATATTATCCAACCCTCGGGCATCAATAGACCGCAAGATAGGTGCACCGGCAGTACCGTGCGGTTCGCCATCATCTTTGGTCCGCCAGAGGTTAGGTCCCAACCGATAAGCATAACACACGTGCCGCGCATCGTGGTATTTCTTCTTGTACCACGCCACCCGCGCTTTCGCTTCCTCTTCGTTCGAAATGGGCTCTGCGAACCCTAAGAACTTCGAACCTCGATCCTTATAAACACCTTCGGCAGCCATATAATGTCCAACGACCAACGACTAAATCCCCAGTTTCTTTCGAATATCTTTCGGGATAGCGTTCTTATGCACCAACACGTCGTTCGTTTTGTACTGCATAAACGCCTCGCTGATATACCAGATACCTTTATAGTCCGAGCGGAGGGTTCCCCAACTGTTCTTAACCATGTAGTATTTCTTGCCGTTTTGGTCCTTGGCGGTACCGAAGATCTGCATGCCGTGGTCGTCGGTGGTCTCCCAATTATCGTAGGCCTCTTGACGCATTTGTTGGGTGATCGTTTTCTCGGGAAGGGGTTTCTTGGTCAACTCTTCTTTCTTCTTATCTTGAGAAAAACCTACCCATTTAGCCATGTCGCTGCCCGTCAGATCGGCACCCTTATCCGCGTCAGGCACTACACCGATACCTTTGCGTGTAAAACCGATCTCACTCACATCGGCACCCCAAGCCAGCGTGTAACCTTTAGCGATGGCGTTGTCGATGATACGCATCAAATCCTCCATAGGCACGTTGTACATCTGGTCCATGCGCCAGTTATCCGGCACCTCCAATGCAAAACGTGTGTAGAATGGATGATGAGTGTAACTCGTAATCGAGACATAATCATCCGCGTTCAGTCCCAGCCATTGGACGAACGACTCGGGCGTGTACTCTTTGCCTTCGTATTCGAAACGCTCAGGACACGCACCTAAATAGGTATCAAAGATGGCCTGCAGACCTTCTTTCCAAACGGGACTGAGTTTCTTCTGACCCGTCAGACCCTTCACGTAACCGCCTGTAACGGCGCGGAACTCATTGAAAACGGGCAGACTGTCGGCTTCACTCCAACCATAACGAATACCGAACATGGCTGATTTGGGAACCAAACCGTAATGCCCCATACAATAGATGACATCGTATGCCGAACCGCCTTCTGCAAAACGAGGCTCGTTATACATACGCACGCAGTAAGTGGCACGGTCAATGAGGGTCTTGCTGACCACAAACATCGGGCTTAACTCCACTTCGATACCCTTGATACGTAACACCTCCGACTCGAGAAAACCAAGTGTCGAGTACGCCCAGCAGGTTCCGCTCTTATTCTGATTCTTCACCCGCGTAATACCTACGCTATCTACCGTTGTAAATCGAAAACCTTCTTCGATACTGTCTTTCTTCACTTCTGTGCTGTCCGTCTGCGCCCAGGCTCCTAAAGATAGTACGGACATCAGTATAAAGTACAAAACTCTTTTCATCCTTTGTTAATTGTTAATTATTCATTATTCATTATTCCGGAAACTCCATTAGGTATGCTTTGATAAACGCGTCGATGTCTCCATCCATCACTGCGTTGACGTTGGAGGTCTGGTAGTTAGTACGATGGTCCTTCACGCGGCGATCATCGAACACGTAAGAGCGAATCTGACTGCCCCATTCGATCTTCTTCTTACCCGCCTCCACTTTGGCAGCCGCTTGACGACGTTTCTCCAACTCCAGTTCATAGAGCTGCGAGCGCAAGTGCCGCAAAGCGTTCTCGCGGTTCTTGGGCTGGTCACGCGTCTCGGTGTTCTCAATCACGATCTCGTCGGGCTGACCCGTTAGCGGGTTAACGAACTTATAGTGCAACCGTACACCGGATTCCACCTTGTTGACGTTCTGTCCACCGGCACCGGAACTGCGGAATGTGTCCCAACTCAGTCCGGCAGGGTTCACCTCTACCTCAATCGTATCATCGATAAGAGGTACCACGAACACCGAGGCGAAAGAGGTCATACGTTTGCCTTGCGCGTTGTAGGGACTGACGCGAACCAACCGGTGTACGCCGTTTTCGGACTTGAGATAACCGTAGGCCATGTCGCCTTCTATGTTAAAGGTAACGGTCTTGATACCCGCTTCGTCGCCTTCCTGTAGGTTAGCGATGGAGACGTTATAATCATGTTTCTCGCAGTACCGCTGATACATACGCATCAGCATCTCCGCCCAATCTTGTGCTTCGGTACCGCCGGCACCGGCTACTATCTTCAGCACAGCCGGCATCTGGTCCTCCTCGTGCGACAACATGTTCTTCATCTCTAGGTCTTCTACCTCTTGGAGTGCTTTGGCATAAGCGGCGTCAACCTCTTCTTCCGTCACTAACTCCTCGCGGTAGTACTCGTACGCCAAACTCAGTTCCTCTACGGACGCGCGCACCCCTTCGTAACCTTCTATCCAACGCTTGATACCTTTGACCTTACGCATCTGCGCTTCGGCGGCTTTGGCGTCGTCCCAGAAACCCGGAGCTTGCGTGTGCAACTCCTCTTCCTCCAACTGAATACGCTTCTCGTCTATTTGCAGATAACTCTTCAGCTTATCCGCCCGTTGTTGTACATCTTTTAATTGTTCAATCGTTATCATAAATGATAATTTTCAATTTTCAATTTTCAATTTCCACGTTTTTGACGTGCGTACGACCATCTCGCCATCTTCATCTACGATCAAGTAACATGCGGCATCCCCTGCGCGCTCTATCATCTCCATCGCTTTGTCTGCACCCAGCACCATACAAGCCGTCGCCAAGGCGTCCGCACGCATACAACTCGAACTAACTACGGTCGCACTTAGCAAGGAGTGTTGCACAGGATAACCTGTCCGCGGATCGATGGTGTGACTGCGTTTCTGCTCGCCATCGTAATAGAAATTGCGGTAGTTGCCGCTCGTCGCCATGCATATATCGTTCACTTTCAGCACTTCTTGCAACTCTGACGACTGATTACTGCCGGCAGACTCCTCTACCGGCTTGGTGATACCTATATGCCATGGCTCACCTTTGGCATTCACGCCGCGCGACACGATCTCTCCGCCTATCTCCACGAGGTAGTTCGTACAGCCTTGCCGTTCCAGCAACGCAGCGATGATGTCGCACGACTGCCCTTTCGCCACTGCCCCGCCGTCTAACTGCACCCGCGGATCGGCTTTCACAATCCGATGGTCCACTAACTGCACTTTCTCAAACCCAACAAACGCCAGCAGACTATCTATCGTCTGACGACTGATGGCTTGTTTGGGTGTCGAGCCTCTCCACCGGCCGAAGCCGAAAGCATTCACCAGTGGTGCAACCGTGATATCAAACGCGCCGTCCGATAGTTCATACACGCTTGCTGCTTCGTTAAACATCGCCTCAAAGAGTGCATCGGTGATGGTGTCACGGTTCGCATTGATGGCGGATAAGGTAGAGTGGGGGTTGAACATACTCAGGCTGTTATCAAACGCCTGCAATGCGGCCTGTATACTATCTTCCCAATCGCAGGTGGCCTCGTAGCGGATAGAGTAGTAGGTGCCGAAGATTTTCCCTTGGTTGAGGTAATACGACGGATTAGGCCTCTCTTCGTCAAAGAGATAAAGCACCAACGCCGCGATACCCATCGCCACCAACGCGCCGATTGTATGTCCCTTATTTGCCTGAATCACCTTTCAATTATCAATTATCAATTATCAATTTGACTAAAACCAAATGCCTAATCCAATCGTTCCATTCAGTTTCTGCAGGTACAACTTATCGTCACCGGCGGCGTTGACAAACACATTATAGGCGGGATCATTCTTGTCGGTAATCAGCCCGTCAGGGTTGAAGGTTCCCTGCGCAAACAAATCCAACGTCACTACATCGAACGCCCACTCTTTGTTTAACTTAACGCCCAGATTAACGACCGCAAACTTCTCATTGCTGTAGATATCGCTCCTCCACGGCGACATGCCTATCTGGCCACCGAGTGTCAGTCCGTAATCCTCCCACGTGTAGTCGTAGCCCAATTCGATATAACTGGACCATGCGCGGTGAGCAACCAAACTCTCGTCGTACCACACATCGTTACCGGCAATCATCGTGTACCAGTTGAAATACAAGTTACCCGGAATCAAATCGCCCGTGTTGTAACCGATTTGAATCTCAGTCTGACTACCGCCATCATCTTCCAATTGAGCAAAATACGGCGTGCCACCGAAATAGTAATAGTGGGTAAAACCAAGCGTCACACCCCATAACTGAATACTACCGAAAACATCAAGTTCCGGCACAAAATAGGTGTTAGGATTGGAATCATCGGGGTACAAAGGAAGGCCTTTTTGGAATTTCCAATCGGACGCACCTACGCTTCCCCAAGCACCAAAACGGAATTGGATATTCGCATCCAGCGCGTCAAAACCCACACTGGCAGTAGGTTGAAAACTCAAACCACCGTTGTACATACCACGCCATAGATAGGCACTCACTGCCTCTGCACCGGCCTCATAAGCAAACACCACTGCCGGTTCCTCTGCGGCTACTTCAGGCACTTCTTCTACCAATTCCGCATGAAGCGTGGTGGCGGCAACCATCACGGCTGCCAAAATCGTAAAAATCTTTTTCATACCTTAATTATAATTTTCAATTTTCAATTTTCAATTACTTCAAGTACACTCCTAATGTTATAGTTGCGTTAATACTTTGTCTTTCCGGCATGGCAGGATGCCACTGCGCAGTACTCTTATCGGCGGTTAAACGAACCGGATTGAGGGCAAATTGACCTTGTAGCATCATCCCAAACAACTCACTCAAACTCCAGTCCTTGCGTAATCGCACTTCCACGTTCGTGAAACCCCAACCTAACTCATAATCCGTGTAACAACTCTTCCAAGGCGTCAATCCTACGGCGCCGTAAAGGCTGATATCGTATGGAAAATGATGGGTGTAACTTACCTCCAAGTAACTCGACCACGCCCGCACTAACTCGCCGTTCTCGTTCAGATAACCGTCCGCCGCAGAGACGCGCGTCGCCCACAAAATACTCAGCGGCAACTTACTACTCACCGTGTAGCGCGCATCGATCTCCAAACGGTTGCCACGATCGGCATAATTACCAAAATCAAAGAACCCGCAGTTAAAATTATGGATATAGAGCACAAACACATTCAGTCCCCAACGCTTGAAACCCAACGACAGATCCAACTCAGGCTGAAACTTTGTAAAGGCCCAATCGGTCGCACCGATGCTCCACCACATGTCCAGATATAAGCCTCCGTAACCTACATTGAGGTCGGGCTGAAAACTCAATCCGCCGGCGTACGTTCCTCGCCAAAGATAATTGGCTTGTATGTTCGCCGATGCGCCATAAGTGAAACCCACCGGTTGTTTGTAATCGTCGAGCCACCGACTTTCGCTCACGCTCGCACACGTGTCCGCGTTCGTGCTCGCCTGCGCGTTATTCAAAAAAGGTAACGCCCCGACGCACAACGCCAGAGCTATTACTCTCTTAAGAACTTTTAAATTGTCAATTTTCAAGATTTGACTTTGTCAAATAATCGTGCCCTTTAGGGCTAAGAATTGTCAATTGTCAATTACATATACGAGGGCAGTGCCAGCGACTAAAGCGCATTCTGTACCTCCCACGCTATGCGCAGAGCAACCTCCAGAATACGCGTGTTGCTGAACACAACGATACCTCCGTCAGGACCCGGCTCAATATGATAATCCGCATTTCCTTCTCCGTTGAAGTAAGCTCTTACTTCGTCTCCCGTAATTGCCAACTCTGCTGCAATGGCATCCATACTACCATGAGGAAGACTGTCTGTCACCTGACGCAGGCGATTAAATGTTGTACGCACCATAATTGTATAAAGTTTTAAATATTAGTTTGCTTTTACTATTTGGATTGGGCAAATTTCCAATTCCGGTGCAAAGTTACAACTTTTTTTTGATATATGCAAATTTA
>JAFSWF010000064.1 GCA_017444615.1 Paludibacteraceae bacterium
CGTGCAAAGTTACAAAAAAAAAATGACATGTGCAAATAAAAAATAATGAACAAAAAGTATATATATACTACGTATATATATAGAAAATGTGACGAAATTGCACAAAAAGGGCGTTTATCCTATGGGTATCCTATGGTTATCCTATGGGTATCCTATGGTAAGGGTTCGTGTCGGTCTCGTGATTTGGCGGTGACGGAGTGTGGAAGGTAGGCAAAAGAGAAGGTAGGAAAAAAAAGAAGGTTGGCAAAAAAAGAAGGTTGTCTCCCGACAACCCAACCTTTTCATTTAACCTTAAAATCTAATACCATGAAAAACACGGTGCAAAAGTACTGCTTTTTGACGATATGACCAAATATTTTGACGAAAAAGTGTCAAAAAACTAATTTTTGCAAAATTCAGTTGACAAAAAGACGCGGATTTATTCGCGGGAAGACAAAAAGACAGGCTTAGTGGAGGGGGGAGATAGGTATAGGTCATGGGGGTAGAGAGATATAGGTCGTGGAGGGATGGGTTTTAGTCGCAGAGAGAGAATAAGTCTTCGCGGGGATTGACTAAGAGGACCGGAACGGGTGATTTGCGGATGGCGTGTCTTTCGGGTGGTCCGAAAAGGATGTCATCCAGTCCGTAATCGCGGCTGGCGGTGAGGATGAGTAGGTCGTGTTGAAAATCTCGTTGGCGTTCGGCGGCTTCGCGTATCAGTCCAAACGAGTCCTTGCGGGCTAAGACTATTTCGTAGGTAATAGGACCGGCTGCGCCTGTAAGACCGGCTTCGCCTGTAGGACCGCTTTGCTGTAAGACCGTCCTTTGGACTGTAAGATCTTTTATAAGGCGTTCGTTGATTTTTTCTATGTGGGTGACGATTCGTTGGACGTTTTGGCGGGCGTGGGAACCGTAATCGTTGGCTTGGAGGAGGATGATATGTGCGCCGGTTTTGCGGGCAAGATAGGTGCAAATCTCCGCTTTGTAGGTTTCTTCTTCCAACATAGAGACCGGCACTAATAAGCGTCGTAGGGGTTGGACGTTCATGGTAGGCGTGACGAAGACATAAGGTCGTCTCTCTTCGCGACAAGCATCTAACTGCCGCTGTATGAGGCGGCGGTTATTGTCACAGGTGATTACCCTTATATCACCATTGTTTTCCAAAGGAAAACCATGTACCATTTGTTCATTTACCATTTACCATGTACCATTTGTTCATTTACCATTTACCATTTACCATTTACCATTTGTTCATTTAGACCGACTGAGGGTGTCCATGGTGTGATGATACTGAGCGGCGGCGGAAGCGTGTCCGTTGAAGGACGAGGAGAAAATGTGCGTTCCGTCGAGTTTGGGACTTGCGCACATGTAGAGGTAGTTAGTGGATGGTGAGTTGAGTACAAAATCCATCGTTTCGGGCAGCGGGCAACGAATAGGTCCGGGAGGTAATCCTCTGTTTTTGTAGGTGTTATACGGCGAATCGACGGCTAAGTGGCGATAGAGCACACGCTTTAGTTTGAAATCGCCTACGGCGTATTTGACGGTAGGACACGCTTGCAGCGGCATGCCTTTGCGAAGACGGTTGATGTAAAGGCTGGCGATAGTAGGCATATCGCTTTTGCGGTATGTTTCACCTTCTACAATAGAGGCTAAGATAGCGACTTCAATGGGTGTTAAGCCTATGGAATCGGCTTTGTGGCGACGGGTGTCATTCCAGAAGATTTTATACTCCCGCTCCATGCGATGGAAGAGAGCATCGGGTTTGATATTCCATAGCACTTCGTAGGTATTGGGGATGAAGAGGCACCGGCTGGTTTCCTTATCCATTCCGAATTGCGCCATGTATTCGTTGCTATCCAGTAACTGGAAGAGGGTCTCCGTGTCCATCATGAGGTTATTGGTCACTTTTTCCGCCAGTTCGTGGGACGTGCGGGCGGAGTTGTTCCACGTGATTTTGACCGGCGTCTGATGGCCGTATTTGAGACGGTTAATTAGCTCTTTATCACCCATTTGCGCCGGAAAAGTATAGTGTCCGGGTTCGGGGTAATTGAAGAGGTACATGCGTGAGTGGAGTCGGAAATTGACGTCTGACCCGACCTCGTAATCCTCTTGTATCAGGGCCATGACCGAATCGGTGGTGGCACCCGGGTAGATGTTATAACTATGCTCCTTATCGTCCTTTGCGCGGAAGTTACTGACCTGCAAACGATAGTACTGCTCCATGGCCACTGAAAGCCCCAGAAAGAGGAATCCAAAGACCATCGCAATGATGACGCGAACAATATATCTTTTTTTGAAACGCATAGATGAATCGTTATTTATTGGCTCCGACGAGTTTTTTTATTTCTGACAGTTTATTGAGCGCCTCGAGTGGCGTTAAGTTGTTGATATCCAGCGACTGCACTTCGTCTCGGATCTGCTCCAAGACGGGGTCGTCCAATTGGAAGAAGCTCAGTTGCATGCCGTCTCGCATCTCTCCTAAGTGCGCTTTGGCGTTGGCTTTGGCGTTGGTGGAGGCTGCGCCTTCCAACTCCGCTAAGATTTTATTGGCGCGTTCGATGATAGAAGCGGGCATGCCTGCCAGTTTAGCCACATGAATACCGAAGCTGTGTTCCGAGCCTCCGCGCACCAGTTTGCGCAGGAAAATGACCTTGCCGTTCACCTCTTTGACGGAGACGTTGTAATTGCGAATACGGTCGAAAGTTTTCTCCATTTCGTTCAGTTCGTGGTAGTGGGTGGCAAAGAGCGTTTTGGCATGGCCGCGATTCTCGTGGATATATTCGACGATGGCCCACGCGATAGAGATGCCGTCGTAGGTGGAAGTGCCTCGTCCGAGTTCGTCAAAGAGCACTAAGCTGCGTTCGCTGAGGTTATTCAAGATAGAGGCGGCTTCGTTCATCTCCACCATGAAGGTTGATTCGCCGAGAGAGATGTTATCGCTGGCACCGACGCGGGTGAAGATCTTATCCACGACGCCGATGGAAGCGCTTTCTGCGGGTACGAACGAACCCATTTGCGCGAGTAGCACAATGAGCGCTGTTTGACGCAGTAAGGCAGACTTTCCTGCCATGTTAGGACCGGTGATGATGATGATCTGTTGGCCGTTGTTGTCTAAGAGCACATCGTTGGCTATATATTGCTCACCTATAGGCAGTTGCTGTTCGATAACAGGGTGTCTGCCTTGCCGAATATCGATGACAAGACTGTCGTTGATATCCGGGCACACGTACTTATATTCCGCGGCAATGGTGGCGAAGGAGAGGAGGCAGTCGAGTTGCGCGAGCACGCGGGCGTTGAGTTGGAGTTGGGGTACCCATTCGGTGATGGCTAATATCAACTCCTGATAGAGCCGGTTTTCGATGATCTGAATGCGTTCTTCTGCGGTGGTGATTTTTTGCTCGTAGGTCTTGAGTTCCTCGGTGATGTACCGCTCCGCATTGACCAGCGTCTGTTTGCGGATCCACTCCGGAGGCACTTGGTCTTTGTAGGTGTTGCGGACCTCGAGGTAATAGCCGAAGACGTTATTATAGCCTATTTTGAGGCTGCTGATGCCGGTTCGTTCTATCTCGCGTTGCTGGATCTGCAGCAGGTAATCCTTGCCGTCCGACTGAATGGCACGCAGTTCATCCAGTTCGGTATCCACTCCTCGTGCGATGATGTTGGGTCGTCCTTGTACCACAGGCGGGTCAGGCACTATCTCCCGCTCAATGCGGCTTCGCATCGATGAGCAGGCATCCAGTTGATCGCCGAGGAGGCCTAGATAGGCGTTGGCATTGGCTTTGGTATTGGCTTCTTCGCATAGGCGTTTAATAGGAGCTATAACTCGCAGAGCTACACCGAGTTGAACCATTTCGCGCGGACCGATACGACCTGTGGAGATCTTGCCCACAATGCGCTCTAAGTCTCCCACTTGTTGCAGGGCTTCGCTCAGGTTCTCTCGGGCTTCGGGATAGCGGAAAAAATGCTCCACGACCGTTTGTCGATTGCGGATGGGGCGCACTTCTTTTAGCGGGAAAGAGAGCCAGCGGTGCAACATGCGCCCGCCCATAGGCGTGAGCGTGCGATCAATTATATCATAGAGCGTGCGGCTCTCTTCCGTCTGTCCGCCGATTAGCTCTAAGTTGCGAATGGTGAAGCGGTCCAACCATACGTATTTATCTTCCTCAATGCGGCTAAGGTGCTGAATATGACCGGTTTGCAGATGTTGTGTCATGTCGAGGTATAAGATGATACCTCCTGCAGCCGTCACACCGGCTGGCATCGGTTCGAGTCCAAATCCCTTGAGCGAACTGACGCCCCATAGTTTCTGCAATCGTTCGCGCGCCGTCGATTCGACCAGCATCCAGTCTTCGAGTTCGAACGTAAAATACTTGTTTCCGAACAGGTTCTCCATCTCCGTTTTGCGGCCGCGTAGTAGTAACACTTCTTTGGGCGCAAAATTAGTCAGTAACTTGTCGATGTAATCGCTGTCGCCTTGTCCCGCCAAGAACTCACCGGTGGAGATATCTAAAAATGCGACGCCTATTTGGTGTTTTTCGAAATGCAGACACGCCACCCAGTTGTTCTCTTTCTGCGTGAGTGTGGTGTCCGAATAACTGACACCCGGAGTGACCAATTCCGTCACGCCGCGTTTGACCAGTTTCTTGGTTAGTTTGGGGTCCTCTAACTGGTCACAGATAGCTACGCGCAGCCCTGCACGTACCAACTTAGGCAGGTAGGTGTCCAAGGCATGGAAGGGGAAGCCCGCCATTTCTACGGCCTGCGCGGCGGCACTACCGCCGTTGGAGCGGTGGGTGAGGGTGATATTCAGTATCTTGCTTGCGCGAACCGCGTCCTCTGCGTATGTCTCGTAGAAGTCTCCGCATCGAAACAACAGCATCGCATCGGGATACTGTGTTTTGATGTCGCGAAACTGCTTCATCATCGGTGTTAATTCGTTTGCCATCAGCTCATACAATTTTGCGGTGCAAAATTACAAAAAATTATCGACATACGCAAGGGTAAAGTGTGTTTTTTGAGGAAAAAGCAGAAAATACGGATAGTAGGGATTCTGTATAACACAAAAAAGAGCCCGTTAAAGGCTCTTTTGAGTAGTGCTACCCGGACTCGAACCGGGGTTTACGGCGTGAGAGGCCGTTGTCCTAGGCCACTAGACGATAGCACCCGGAAGTGTCCCCGTCAATCGGGGAAACTGGCCTCCGCCGGAAGGGGCATTATAGTGCTCTTCGGACGAAAGCGACTGCAAAGGTACTGCTTTTTTTTGATATGACCAAATATTTTGGCAAAAAAATGCATTTTTAGGTCATTTTTTTATCAAATCACTTGTATAAGAAGCGTTTGATAGAGCGTTTTGGCGTTTTTTCGAAGGGTTTGTCTTGTACCTCGATGTCCGCCACTTTGCTGTAGGACGGAATGAGATTATTGAGTTTGGCGAGGTTAGCGCGCATCAGTTGTTGGATCTCTTCGAAACTCATGCGGCGTGTCAGGGTCTCATCGGGGAAGACCAACGCTACTAATTTTCCTTCGCGTTCCACGATGAGCGATTCGCCGACAGCTTCCTGGTTGTTGAGCTTGTCTTCTATCTCCTCGGGGTAGATGTTCTGTCCCGAAGCGCCCAAGAACATCGTTTTGCAGCGACCTTTGATGTAGATATTCTTCTTTTTGTCTAATCGTCCCAGATCGCCTGTACGCATCCAACCGTCTTCGGTGAAAGCGGCTTTGGTGGCTTCTTCGTTCTTGTAATAACCCACCATCACATTCTCACCTTTTACCAGAATCTCTCCGATGCCGGCGTCGTTGGGCTGGTCAATCTTGACATCCATGTTCATCACCGGCACACCGCCTGTTCGCGCCTTGAAATACTTAGGCGGATTACCACCGATAAGCGGTCCGCATTCCGTCATACCATAGCCGATGGAAAGCGGGAAATGAATGTCCATCAGACATTTCTCTACGATAGGGTTCATGGCCGCACCGCCGCAGATGAAATACCGCAACTTGCCGCCGAATGCGTTCCTCAATCCGCTTTTTACCTTGGCTTTGAGGATGTTGCCGATGAGCGGCGTGTGCCAGAAAGCCCGAATCATCTGCTTGCTGAGCATCGGGTCAAGGTTCTTCTTGTAGATTTTCTCAATTACAAGTGGCACAGTCACAACGAGATAGGGTTGCACATCCTTGAGCGCCTTGAGCAGAATAGAGGGCGTGGGCGATTTGGTCAGGAAATAAATATGTGTACCGGAACTGAGGGGGTAGAGTAACTCGCACACTTGTCCGAACATATGTGCCAGTGGTAGCATGGACACCAAGCGTTGCCCCGGGTCCACGGGTAACATTTTCATGCCTACCTCCACATTATTGCTGATTGAGCGGCCGGTTAGCATGACCCCTTTGGGCGAGCCGGTGGAACCGGAGGTGTAGTTGATGAGGCACAGGTCGTTGGGGTTGGCGGCAAAATGCACATCTTCGGGTTGTACCCCGTGCGGGAAACGTGCTTTGAATGCTGCTTCTAACTCTTCCGGGTCGGGTTCATGCACTTTCTTGGCGGTGTAGAGCGAACGAAAATCCTCCAACGAAATGGCCATTTTTAGGGCTTTTGGCATGGTCTGGTGTTGCAGTTCTTTCCATACATACGGTCCTACGAACAACAACTCCGAATCGGAGTGCTCCAACAGATGCGCGATATCCTCTGCCGTAAAATCCTGCAGAATAGACACGCACACGCCTTCGTACGAAGCAATCGCCAAGTACGCCACCGCCCAATTGGCGCAGTTACGACCTGCCAAGGCAATCTTATCGCCCCGTTTGATTCCCAGCGCCTCAAAGAGCACGTGCAATCGCAGCATCTGCGTAGCTAACTGACCAAAGGTGTACTCGTGATTCTCATTGTAATCGGTCAATGCAGGGTCATCCCACTGCATGGTCATGACGTCTGTCAGGTATTGTAAATAGTGTCTTTGCATACGTTCCACAAATTTTGCGTTGCAAAATTACTACTTTTTTTTGAATTGTGCAAATTTTTTGCCAATAAAAAATTAAAAATGCTGCATATACAAAACGAGCGCGTGGTTTCACAATCACGCGCAGGCTTTGTTTCTCAATAAAGAGAAACACATCTACTTACTCACTTATTTACAGAACACTGTAATTCTTGAAAAACCACAGTGTGGGGTGTTACTTGTACAAGTAACGTTTGATAGAACGCTTCGGAGTTTTTTCAAACTCTTGCGCTACTAATTCTACGGCGCTGATTTGGCTGTACTGCGGCAGGTCACGGTTAACGGCAACGCGGTTCTCTTCCATCTGCTGCGTCAGGGTCTTGGTGCCAAGCAGTTTCTTGCCATCTGCGGTGGTGTCCGGGTAAACGAGTGCCACTAGTTTATGGTCGCGATCCACTACCACGCACTCTACTACGCACGGCATGGAGTTCAGTTTATCCTCCAGTTCTTCGGGGTAGATGTTTTGTCCCGAAGGACCAAGGATCATGTTCTTCGAACGGCCGTGGATGTAGATGTTGCCGGCTTTGTCGAGCACGCCCAGGTCGCCGGTACGCATCCAACCATCTTCGGTGAAGACAGCCTTGGTGGCTTCCTCGTTCTTGTAGTAACCCTTCATGACGTTGATACCCTTCACTTGGATCTCGCCATCTTTCTTGGTCGGGTCTTCGGAATCGATGCGCACGCGGCATTGCGGCAGCTCTTTTCCGCAACTATGGAAGGCATAATCCCACCAGTCTTCGTAGCTAATGAGCGGTCCGCATTCCGTCATACCATAGCCGACGCAGTACTGGAACTTGATGTCATGGAGCACTTGCTCTACTTCGCCATTGAGCGCTGCACCACCGATGATCAAATAACGGAGTTGGCCTCCGAAGGTCTTGTCCAGGCCTTCTTTCACTTTGCCACGAATGATATTCTTGAGAAGCGGTGTCTTCCACATGATTTTCGCCGCAGGGCTGCTGATCTTCGGCAGAACACCTTTCTTGATGATTTTCTCCACTACCAGAGGCACAGTGAGGATCATGAACGGTTTAACCTGCGCGAAGGCTTTCATCAGCACGCTCGGCGTAGGAGCTTGGGTCAGGAAATAGACTTGTGCTCCTTCGCACACCTGATACAGGAACTCGAACATCAGACCGAACATATGTGCGATAGGCAGCATCGACAACACGGTATCTCCGGGTTTGTGCGGAATACGCGTGTGTGCGAACTCTACGTTACCGCTCAGGCTCAGATGCGTTAACATCACACCCTTCGGATTACCGGTTGAACCGGAGGTGTAATTGATGATGGCCAGGTCATCAAAATTGTCCGTCGGATAGTTCACATCTGACAATTGTACACCATTGGGGTAGGCTTTCTTGAAAGCTGCCTCGGCGCCTTCGTATTTCTTACGGAAAGCATCGGAAGCATCTACGATCGTCATGTCGTCCATGAAGATAGTAGCCTTGAGACCCTTCATCTGGGTGGTGTCAATTTTCTTCTTTACGTTCGGTCCTACATACAACAGCACTGCTTCAGAGTGGTCCACTAAACTGTGGATGCCTTCTGCGGTGAAATCAGGTAGGATACTTACTACTACGGCGCCGTAACTCTCAATGGCGAGGAACAACAGTCCCCAATTGGCGCAGTTACGACCTGCCAGGGCAATCTTATCTCCGGGCTTGATACCCGTCTCTTTCCACGTGATATGCAGTTTGGCGATTGCCGATGCCAACTCAGCGTACGTGTATTTGTTTTCTCCATCGAGGTCGGTCATTGCCAAACCGTCCCAGTTGGAATGCATCGTTTCTTGAAGGTACGATAAATAATGTTTTGTAGCCATAAAGCTATTTGCAGTTTTGCGATTTTAACGTTTCTACGAATGAACGATTCAACGGCTTTCCGTCAAATCTGCTGCAAAGATAATACTTATTTTTTGAATTATCGTTCGAAAATGCAAAAAATTATGCATTTTTGAGTATTTTATGAAATTCGCGATATGATTTTTCCAATAATGAAAAGTCCATCTGCGTTCTTCCTAGTCCGGAATCGTAACTGTTTTTGATATGCGCGAACATCAAAGCAACCTGTTCTCGGTCGATGTCTCGGCGGATAAATCCTGCCCGTTGGTCGTTATAAAGCGCCTTGCGCCATAACTCCACTTCTTTCAACGCTAACCGCTGTGCCTGGCGGTGCAGCGAAGGGAACAGACTGTAGGCGGTGAACATCAAGTTATTCACGTTACTGGTGTTGATGGATTTATTATCGAAGGTCATCAGCGCTTCTTTCAAGCTGTTGAGATACGCCATCATGGCATCGATCATCCGCTCAATCGTCACATCATCGCTCACAGCAGAAAGGGCGCGTTGCTTAGGAATCAAGAAATACCGCTCCATGCAGGTTTGGAAAAGGGCATCTTGGTCGGGGAAATAGTAATAGAGTGTGCCTCTGCCCATATCCAGCGCTATTTGCAGATCCGATATGCTTACGTTCTGATACCCCCGCAGCGCGTACAGCTCCATCGCCTTCCGAATAATATATTCCTTACGATCTTTCATGTTCCTCCAGCGCAGCTGTCATGATCGCTTTGCCTTGCGCGATAATCTCCTCCGCTTTGTCAAAATCAAAGGTGTTGTAGGCATACTGTCGCATCACTGCGTGCACATCCGGTGGCGTCAACTGAAGTGCCATCAAAGTGTTTTGCTGGATTTGCATATCGCTCATTCTATCCAGAATGCCGAAGAAATTGACTTTTCGTCCCAAATCTGCGGCACGCTCATTGCGCACCCTATCCACCCGATTTGCTAATTGCTGCAACTGGTTTTCAAGCGATTTAGGCACAGGAATACCGCGCTCTGTTAAGTTCGCCACGGTTCCTTCAACATCAATCGGTTCGGGTGCAGGGTCCACCGGCATACTGTCCTTACCGCTGATATCCATGGCTACGAGAATATCGCCTTCCGTGCGCTCGATGGTATGCAGCGGTAGCGGGTTCAAGATGCCACCGTCAATCAGCAGGCGATTCTCTATTTGAACAGGTTGGAAGAACAACGGAATACTGATGGATGCCCGTACAGCTTCGAACAGACTGCCGCTGCGGAACACCACTTCTTCGGTATTCATCATATCCGATGCCACGATGGTGCAGGGGATGTTCAAGTCCTCAATCGGTCGGTCGGGTACCACTTTCTCCAACTCCTTGATGATTCGCTCGCCTTTTACTAAACTGTTACCGCTCAGCAAGTTAATGTCCATCATTCGGAGGATGAGTTGCTTATCCACTCGCAGAAACCATTCCTTGGCTTCTTGCAACTGGCCCGCAGCGTACATACCTGCGATGATCGAACCCATCGAACAACCGGCTATACTGCTGATCGTATAACCGCGTTCTTCGAGTGCCTCGATGGCACCGATATGCGCAAGTCCTCGCGCACCCCCCGAACCCAAAACTAATGCAACTTTCTTACTTTCCACTAGACGACTTCTCTCAACTCTCAACTCTAAACTCTCAACTCTAAACGATCCTTGCCGGCTGTAACTTCTCGCGTATGCGTATATATATAAGGTTACCCTTCTTCGTCTGCTCACTCTGCACGTACCCCATACCGATACCTGTTTTGGTGTTGGGCAGCATAATACCGGAGGTGACATGACCGATGGTGTTGCCGGCCTCATCGCATATCTCATAGCCGTTTCGCGGAATAGCGCGTTCGAGGCATTCAAAATGTACCAATTTGCGGCGTACGCCTTCTGCTTTCTGTTGTTTGAGGAAATCGCGGTCGATAAAATCTTTCGCATCCAACTTGGTAATCCAACCCAAACCGGCCTCCAATGGTGACGTCGTATCGTCGATATCGTGTCCGTAGAGGCAATACCATTTCTCCAAACGCAGACTGTCACGTGCACCGAGTCCGATAGGCGCCAAACCAAAGGGCTTGCCAACCTCAAACAGCGCATTCCAGATCTCTATACCGCGTTCAGCAGGGAAATAGAGTTCAAAGCCTCCGGCACCTGTATAACCCGTGTTACTCAGAATAACCCCCGGCACACCGGCAAAACTCCACTCGCGGAACGCATAGTAATCAATCGACTTCAAGTCCGCGTCGGTCAACAGTTGCAGCAACTCCGTCGCTTTTGGACCTTGCACAGCCAACTGACCATACCGCGTTGAGGCATTCTCCAGTTTGAGATCACCCCAGTCGCTCCGCATGGAAGGTTCGCCTCCGGATGCTATCCGGTTCACCCACGCCCAGTCTTTGTCGATGTTACCGGCATTGACGACCATCAGGTATTTGGTGGTGGAGTATTTGTAGATAATCAGGTCATCGACGATTCCGCCTTTACCGTTCGGCATGCAAGTGTACTGAGCCTTGCCGGCTGCGATGGTGGACAAGTCATTCGTGGTAATGTACTGCAGAAAATCCAAGGCTTTCTCGCCTTTCACCCAAAACTCGCCCATATGGCTCACGTCGAACACACCTACGCCTTCGCGAACGATCATATGTTCCTGATTGATGCCTGTCGGGTATTGAATAGGCATATTAAAACCGGCAAACTCTGCCATTTTTGCGCCAAGCGCAATGTGAATATCCGTAAACGGAGTGGTTTTTAACATAGTGATATCCTTTTTGTCGGTATCCCGTGATTCCGAGATCCCGGTATTCCGAATAATTCTTAATTCTTAATTGCCTTCTTAACAATTTCCAGCACGACCTCGCAGGCTTTTTCCAGACTCGGTATCGGCAAATACTCAAACCGGCTATGGAAATTCTCGCCGCCGGCGAAGATATTGGGACACGGCAGACCTTCGAAACTCAGTCTCGCACCGTCTGTTCCGCCGCGAATAGGTTTCACTTTTGGGGTTACACCAACGGCCGTCATCGCCTCTTTGGCAAGGTCCACTACATGCATCACCGGCTCAATTTTCTCCCGCATGTTGTAGTACTGGTCACGCATTTCTATCTCTGCCGTGCCTTCGCCGTACTCACGGTTGACCTTACGAACCAAATGCTCTAATTCGCGTTTACGGCTCTCAAAACGCGCACGGTCATGGTCGCGGATGATGTAACTGAGTGTCGTCTCTTCCACTGTGCCGTTCATGCCGATTAAGTGGTAGAAACCTTCGTACTCCTGCGTGTGTTCCGGTGTCTCCCAGCGCGGTAACATAACGGCTAACTGGTACGCAATGCGCATGGAGTTTTGCATCTTATGGTACGCTGAACCCGGGTGCACATTCACACCGTGCACATGGATCTTACATGCCGCGGCGTTGAAGTTCTCAAACTCCAACTCACCTATCGCGCCACCGTCCATCGTATACGCCCAGTCGGCTCCGAAGGCCTGCACGTCAAAATGGTCGGCGCCTTGACCGATTTCCTCATCCGGTGTAAAGCCCACACGCACTTTGCCATGCTTGATCTCGGGGTGTTGAACCAGGTACTCCATCGCCGTTACTATCTCTGCTATACCCGCTTTGTCATCGGCGCCCAGCAAGGTCTTACCGTTCGTCACGATAATATCCTGCCCCACATAATTCAGCAACTCAGGGTATTTATCCGAACTAAGCACTATATTCTCCTCTTCATTGAGCACAATTTCGACCTTTGTACCTTGTTCGTCGTCACTTTGTACATGTACTATCCGTGCTTTAATGTTCTTTCCGCTCGCATCCGGTGCCGTGTCCATATGCGCAATAAAACCCACTACGGGCTGATGACTGACTTCTGAAGGCTGATTACTCTCCAGCGTTGCCATCACATAGCCGTTGCGGTCAAGCGTCACTTCGCTCAAACCGATTTGCTTTAGTTCCTCTGCCAAGTACCGCGCAAACTCCATCTGCCCGGGCGTCGAAGGCGTCATGTTCGTGTTCTCGTCACTCGTCGTGTGAAAAGACACATATTTCAAAAACCGATCTACAATATTCATCTTATTATTTACGATTTTATGATTTACGATTTTACGATTTTACGATTTATTGACGATTGAGTTTTATTTACGATTTATTTTTTTATTGACGATTTATAGCGGACAATAGAACAATTTTATTCAATGGAACAATCAATCGTCTAATTGTCAATCGTCCAATCGTCAATTATTTCAGCGCGCCTAACAATGCACTGATAGCGCTTGCATACTGCGCCGTCTTATCCGCAGCGTTCTGTGCCTGCGTGGTTGCACTCTGTACTTTTTCGGTGGCGTTCTGTACGGTCTCGCTGTTCTTGACCATGTCCACAAGGCTTGTGGTGACGGTCTGAACGTTGTTCTGCGTTACCAAACCCAACGACGAAGCAATCAAACCCGTTCCGAATTGTTTCAGATAATCGGTGTCTTTATAATTAGTCTTCAGGCCTTCGCAGTTAGCTACCAGTTGCATGGTGTTCATCAAGTTCTGAATGTTTTTGTAGTCGTACTTACCATCGGCTTTGTACTGGTTGTACAAACTCAGCAACGCGTTACCTGCTCCCTGACCATTCGTATAAGCGGTAGTCTGCGTATCGGTGCTACTCTGCGTCGCTTGATTCGTCTGCGTCGTCTGCGCTTGCGTTACCTGCGTTGATTGCGTCGTCTCACTCGCTTGCGAACTACTACTGCTGTTACTGGTACTACTGTTTCCTTTCATCATTCCGCAACTGACCATCATCAGACCACTCACGGCTAATACAAAAATCTTTTTCATCGTATAATAATTTAAACTACAACATCCATTTTCTCAAAATCCTTTTGGACGAAAGCGATGATATTATCGCACACATTCTCGCACATAGCGATTCGCCCTTCCCACGTTCCTGTTCCTGTATGCGGACTGAGTACCACATTCGGCAAATGCAATAGTGCCTCGCTTATCTGCGGTTCGAACTCATACACATCTAGTGCCGCTCCGGCGATGATTCCGCTCTGCAACGCTTCCACCAACGCCTCTTCATCTACGTGCGCGCCGCGCGCGGTGTTAATAAGGTATGCACTACGTTTCATCATCCCCAACTCCGGCTTACCGATGAGATGATGCACCTCCGGCGTGTAGGGCAAGTTCAAACTCACAAAATCGCTATCTTGCAGCAAGGTCTGAAAATCTACATACTCCGCTTGCCGAATAACATCCTCTCTCCACTTTTCACTCTCCACTTCTCTCATCTCTCCACTCTCCACTCTCAACTTCTTCCTGTTATGATAAATAATCTTCATCCCACTGGCGATAGCTCGTCGCGCCAACGCCTGACCAATTCGTCCCATGCCTACTATGCCCAAGGTCTTGCCATACAACGAATGACTTAAGTTCCGCATTACCCCAAATCCCTCAAACGAACTGATGGCTGAATGCTGACTTCTGACGGCTCTATCCAACTCACTCACGCGCCGCGCGACATCGATCATCAGCGCAAAAGCTAACTCTGCCGTAGGTTCCACCACTGGCTGAGGCGTGTTCGTCACACGGATACCACGTTCGCGACAAGCCTCTAAGTCGATGTTGTTGTATCCTGCCCCAAAATTAGCAATCAATCGCAACTGAGGCATTGCCTCAATCAGTTCCCGTCCCACACGATAATCGAACGTACTTACCAGAATCTCCGCCTCGGAGAATTCACCAATCTCCAATCTCAAATCTCCAATGCCTTTTGAAAAAAGGCGCCGAAATCCTTCTTCCGGTAATATGGTCGTAAATGCTACTTTCACCTTTGCGACTGCAAAGGTACAACAAATATTTGAATTATGCAAGTATTTGTTCGAAAAAAATTAAGTTTACTTGAATTTTAATAGGACACTAATGTTACACTAAATTGCAAACTATACTTGACAAAATGAAGTTTTTGAAAGATTTTGCTGACATTTTGTTGCACAAATCGAAAAAATGTTGTAACTTTGCAACCGTTTTTATTCTTTTTGAAGAAATAAGACATTTCGGGAACGAAAATACGTGTTGAATAAGAAATATACAACATTAATTGACATTATTAACTAAATTTATTTAAGGTATGAAAAATTTTTCCAAAATTAATCGCGCCCTTGCGGCAGGGAAAAGATTTTTATCTTTGTTCTGCGCTCTCTCGATCATCTTTAGCGTCAGCGCAGCTCCGCAATTATCCCAGCGAGTAGTTAGCTCTCAGAAAATCGAGGTAAAACAATCTCCTCGTTTGGAAAAGGTTGCACAAGTTGCAAAGACTGCAAATCGTGCTCCTAAAGCTAAGACTGCTGAAGGTTTGGAGTCCGGAACGTTCTACACTGTAGGTGGAACTTTCTATGCAGGAACATCAAGTGGATGGGTAGATGCTACCTCTGACATGTCGTCCATTGAGGTGACGGTAAATGGAGATAGCGTGTTTATCGCTGGCTTGGCGTATTGGTTCAAGGAAGGTGCTCTCGCTGGCACTATCGATGGCAATACGCTCACTTTCCCGTGCCAACTTATTGGAACAGATCAGTATGGTGATGAGTTCCTTATTGGTTCTAATGACGCATCAACAGTAACTGACATTGTGTTTACATGGGATCAAGAGGCTCAGACGCTGACCGCAAGCACGGCATTGATTATTGAAAGCGGCGCTATTGATGCTATTTCTGCTTATTGTTATTGGTCTAATGCTGTATTTAGTACAACGGAGCCGGAAGCTCCTGAATTAGTTGTTCTTCCGGAAGGTGCTACCGTGGTTGAGTACACCATGGACTTCGTGGATGGGAGTGGTAACGCCAGCGCTAAATCTGTGAATGTAGCAGTGGTGGAGAATGAGGTGTTCTTCCAAGGAATGAGTAACTACCTCCCCGAAGCTTGGGTAGTAGGAACAAAGGAAGGTAACGCTGTTACGTTTGCTGCAAATCAGTATGTAGGCGACTACCAAGTAGGGTCTTCTTATTTCTTCTATAATGGAGAGACCGTATTTACTTATGATGAAGAGGCTGATACATATTCTGCATCTGGTCAAGTATGTGGTGTCTTGGCGAACCAGTACTATGATGGTAATTATGATGACCCTGTACTGAGCAAAGCAAAAGAAATTGACCTTGACAACCCGACAGAGGTAGCTATTGTTGAAGTACTAAGCTGCAAGTATGATGCAAGCTATGGAGACGTTATTTATAAATTAGCTAATGCAACTAGCGACACCATCTTCCAGTTCGATATCTATCTTGAAGAAGGTCAAACAGATGTTGAGTTAGGTCAAACCTACACATTTGAGAATATGGAGACGAGTGCAACGTACTCGTTTGTACAAGCCGACGAATCTAAACTGGGATTCAAGGCCGCTTCGTTCGTAAAGACGGCTATCGGCGAAACTGATTCAATTCGTATTGAGGCTACTGTGGTAGACGGTGCCAATAATGTATACCATTTTGCGTTTGCAGGAGTTATTGAGGTGCCGACACCGGTAGTTGTGCCGGAAGATCTTGAGACTGCAGCTTACTTGTTCAAAGGCACAGATACTTATTTCAACGAAGAGGAAAAGAAGTTTATCCAAGTTGGCTTTGATGCGGATACCGTTTATCTGCAAGGTTTGAGTTCCTATGTTCCTGAAGCTTGGATAAAAGGTGTAATTGCAACTGATGGTACAGTAACTCTTGCTCCTTGCTATTTAGGTGTATATAGCTCGTTGTTTGGCAGTACTGAACTCTCTTTCGCAGGAGGTGAGTTGCTTTACGATGCAGAAGCAAACAAATTCACGGCTGATGAGTTAACTACCGTGGATGAGGATGGCTCTGAATGGGACGAATATGCTGATATTACCATTACTCTCTTCGTAGAGGTAGCTGCAACACCCGCAGATCCTGAGTTTACCAGCTTTGCCTTCGCAGATACTAATTATCCCAATGTGAAATTCAATATTCCTTTGGAGGGAACCGAAGGCGAAGATTTGAATCCTGAAAAATTGAGCTATATCTTCTTTGTTGAGAAAGAGGGTGAAGTTGAAGAATTGGTTCTCACCACCGATCTCTACACCGAATTGGAAGAGGATTTGACTGAGATTCCATACACCTTCACTGATAATTGGGATATTTATAGTTATGTACTCTATCTGAATCAAAGTGAAGAAGAAGTACGTAGCTGGGATAAACTGGGCTTGCAGTCCATCTATCGTGGCCTTGACGAAGAGCATAAATCCAACATCGTTTGGTTCGATGTGAAGGCTTACTGGGAAGAGGTTGATGGCGAGCAAGGCATTGAGAACATTGTTCTTACCGAGAAAGTACAGAAAGTAGTGGTTGACGGTGCCGTTTACGTAATCCGTGACAACAAACTCTACAACATCCTTGGTACACAAGTTCGTTAAACTAAATGCACAATGCACAATGAACAATGAACAAGGCGTCCTAGCGGGTTTGGTGTAACGTTTAGTATCTGTACGGACTCTATTTGTTGGAGCCAAACCTACTACAAACCCTTTGTAAATTGTTAATTGTTAATTGATAATTGGAAAAAAGCGCACAAAATGCGCTTTTTTCTTGCATATGTGCGTTTTTTTTTGTATCTTTGCACGCAATTTATTTGTTTAATGCAATGATTATGAAAAAAATTACTTCCCTTTTCATGGCGTTAGCGCTGGTAATCGGCCTAAACGCGCAGTCTGTACAATCGCTGAAGAACGTACAAAGTAATCAACAACGCTTTGAGCAACGCTTAGCGCAAGCGAAGACTAATCGCGAGCGGATCGAGTTGCGTAAAGCGTATAAATCCTATCTCGCTTCACGCGTCAATCAATGGCCTGCAGCTACCAGCAAAGCAGCCAAAGTGCGCAAAGAGGCGCAAGAACTCACTATCGATCACGTCACTTCTACTCTCTCTGTAGAAGACGGCTCGATCTTCTACGGTCTCCATCTGGAAGAGTTCGCTCCGGCTTTCTATTTCGACATCCCCGTAGCCGAAGGCAAACACGATATCGAGTTAGGGCACACTTACACCCTCGAAGAGATGAACGCTTCTTCTTGTTATTGGGATGATGAGGAATGGGATTCTCACTACTATACAGCGGCTACCTTTACCAAAACGAAAGGCGAGAACTACGATGTGCATATCGTAGCTACCATCACCGATGAGAAAGGTAACGAGTGGAGCCTTCAATACGACGAAGCGCCGCTTATCCCGACCGGAGAACATATCGATGTAAACATCGCTCGCGCGATTGACACGCAGGAATATATAGAGCAAGATGGTACATGGATGCTTCGCGCCAGCGACAATCAATTTGGCGTACAACTGATGTATTATAGCCAAGACGCTACTTCGCCTGCCGGCATGTTCAGCGACGATAACATCTCTTGGAACGAGACTCTTATCAATGTGGCAACCGGTGAATTGGATGACTGGGACGAGCCGGTTGTTGAGACCTATTTTGCGAAGGATGGTACTATCTCGGTTACTAAAAATGCAGAAGGTCGTATCGACGTGACAGCATCGCTTCTGTTCTCGGACGGAAACGTCTATGACATCACCCTCTTCTTCGAATTGCCGAAGAAAGAAAACGAAGCTACTCTTACTGCCGCTAACCTCAATGTAGATACATGGGGCTTGGACTCGTGGGGCGAAGTGGCGCTCTATGCAGAAGATGAGAACGGTGTGTATATCGGTCTGAGCCTCTATCCGGAAGATAGGGAAGAGTACCTCGTTTCCTATGAACTCAATCCGGATACCCGCAGTTCTGGTTATATCTCCTATGACCAAAATCAATATAACATCTACACCGGAACGGTCAATCTCGCCTACGAAGAGGCGAGCGAGCAATATGTGCTCACGGGTAAAGTGCTCGCATGGGATAATACCGAATACACTCTCAACCTGCGTTCGCCCCTGCCTGTTATCACTCCGGATACCTTCGAAACAGAAGACTTGATTTTGGATATCTATGATGGCGCATGGCAGATCGCAGGCTTCGATGAAGCTCATGAGCGTTTCTTGTCTATCGGTGTCTATAGCGAGAATGTAGCAGGTACTTACACCGAGGCAGACCTCGAGCCGCAAGTAACGTATCTGGCTTCCCAAGAGGCAGGATATGTGCTGAAGACTGCTGATTTGACCGTTGCTTATGCAGACGGCATCGCTACCGTCACAGGTACGCTGCTGCTTGTCAATCAATCGGATGAATATGATTTGAAAGAACTGACGGTGAACGTGAAGGGTCATCCGTACGTACCCGGTAAGTACACGGAGACAATCGGCTTGTACGCCCGCGGTTATAACGAGGGCGACGGCTCCGCAGACATCTATTACTCCTTGCTCACACCGGATAGTACCAAACTGTTCCAATTCGATTTCCCTGTAGATCGCTGGACAGCTGATATCGAGTCCGATAAGGTCTATACGCTGGACGAAATGGTTCCTGATTATAATATCATTGTAAACTACGACGAGAATGCTGAGTTGACATTCACGGAAGCTACTTTCCGCAAGAGTTTGCTGCCCGGTGACTCCATCGCTATCGAAGCTACTGCCACCGATACGCGCGGCAATGAGTGGACCATCAGCTACGCCGGTCCATGTGCAGAGTTCAGCGCACGTTCGTTCGTCAGCCTTGGACAAGCTAATTTATTTACGTATGAAGACGGCACGGGCTTCGAGTATGAGATGGTCGATATCGACAACACCTTCAAGTGCGTGCTCAGCTTCAACCTGCCCGGACAAGCCGACGTAGAGGACGATGAGTTCTACACCACCGAGTCGTTCGACCTTGAGCACGGTAGTTATATCTCCTTAGGTAACGACGAAGAGATCAAAATCGTCAGCGCTACCTTCCAACGCGAGACCGGTGGTGGTGAGACAGAGATTAACGCCACCATTCGCGACGAACGCGGTTTCATCTATAGCCTCTCGTATTACGATGATGGTTTCCAACCAACAGGTGACACCGTTTATCTTAATTTCGACCAAGCCCTCGCCGTTCGCTATGAAGCAGAATACCAACAATGGTTCCTCTCCGCAGAGAACGACAGCCTCATTGTTAGTTTCGAACTCAATGGAGATGAGACCTTAGAAATCGCCGGTGACCAAACAGGAACCGTTTCTCTCTATGGTTCGCGTATTGAGATTCTTGTGGATGCCGAAGAGCAAAACTGGCTGTGGATTCAGTTGCGCGAAATAGAAACGCTCTTTGTTTCCGGTGAAGAAGGCAACTATGTGTTAGATGCCACCACACTGGCAGAGAATGGCAATGTATATGTGGTTCATGTAGAAGCGAACGCAGAAGGTATCGAGGATACCCACGCGGCTATTAAGGCCATCAAACGTCTCGAGAACGGTCAACTCATCATTGAGAAGAACGGCGTTCGTTTCAATGCACAAGGTGTACAAGTTCGTTAATCTAATATGGCAAGAACAGAGATTTCTACACTCGGTGAGTTCGGACTCATCCGCCATCTGACCAAGGACCTCAAAGCGGTACAACCCTCCACTTGTAAGGCCGTTGGTGACGACTGCGCGGTGATGGATTTTACCAACGCCAAGGCCAAAGCCAATGCAGACCAACGCGTCCTCATGACCACCGATATGCTGCTGGAAGGCATCCATTTCAACCTCGAATATGTGCCCCTTAAGCACCTCGGTTACAAAGCGGCGGTGGTTAATTTCTCGGACATCTATGCGATGAACGGTACACCCACACAAATCACCGTCTCTCTTGGCGTAAGCAGTAAGTTCTCCCTCGAGGACATCGAAGCACTCTATTCAGGTATTCGCCTTGCCTGCGAACGTTACCACGTGGACATCGTAGGTGGTGACACCTGCGCGTCAATGAACGGTCTGACCATCTCCATCACTTGTCTTGGCGTGGCCAAAGAGAAAGACATCGTCTATCGTAACGGTGCCAAACTGAACGACTTAATCTGCGTCTCCGGCAATCTTGGCACAGCCTATATGGGCTTGCAACTGCTCGAACGAGAGCGAATGGTTGCACAATCTTATCCGAATGGCAATGCGCCTGCGGAGGCTCTCCGCTTTGAAGGCAAAGAATACTTGCTCGAACGCCAACTCAAACCCGAAGCGCGGAGAGATATCCTCGAAGCGCTGCATAAAGCCGGCGTCAAGCCCACGGCGATGATGGATGTGAGCGATGGCCTCTCCTCCGAACTGCTGCATATATGCTCGCAGTCGGGCGTAGGTTGTTGCGTCTATGAGGATAAGCTGCCGATTGATTTTGAGGCAGCCGCTTTGGCGGAAGAGATGAACCTCAATATCGTCACCTGTGCACTCAATGGCGGTGAGGACTACGAACTGCTCTTTACCTGCTCGCTCGATGACTACGAGAAACTGATTCCCATTGACGACCTATACATCATCGGTCATATCACCAAACCGGAATATGGCTGTAACCTCATCGGCCGTAACGGCGAAGAGATTACCCTCAAAGCCCAAGGCTGGAATGCCTTCCAAGATTGAAAAACGTCGCAATCATATTAGCAGGAGGGATGGGAAGCAGAGTAGGAGGGAATACTCCCAAACAGCTTCTTCCATTAGCTGACGGACGCTCGGTGTTAGAACACACCGTCGATGCGTTCGAGCAAGCGCCATGCATCAAAGAGATAGCTATTGTCATGCACCCCGACTGGATGGACGAAGCCAAACGCATCTGCGAACAGAACAACTGGCAGAAAGTGCTGCAAATCATCCCTGGTGGCAGCGAACGCTGGGAATCTTCCTGGCACGCCATTCAGGCCTATAGCGACTTTTCTCCTTCCCTTCAGGGGAGGACGGGAGAGGCTTGCTCCCTTTGGTTCCACGATTGCGCACGACCGTTCGTTAGTCAGCGTATCTTGGCAGACATAGCAGCGGCCTTGGAGAAGCACGACGCAGTGACGGTGGCTGTGCCCGTGACGGATACGCTGTATAGAGTGAATAGTGAAGAGGGAATAGTGAAGAGTATCCCTAATCGAGCAGAATTCATGCGTGCGCAGACACCGCAGGCGTTCCGCTTTGAGGTGGTGTTTGAGGCGTATGCGAAAGCGCTCGCAGATGATGAGTTAGCGGCTACCGATGACGCCGGTATAGTGCGCAAGTATGCACCTTCGCACAAGATATATATTGTGCAAGGCGAAGAAGCGAACCGCAAAATAACGTATAAGGAGGATCTATGAAAATCATTCTATTAGGCACGGCATATCCTTATCGAGGAGGTTTGGCGACGTTCAATGAACGGCTCGCACGGCAGTTTGTGTCCGAAGGACACGAGGTGGAAGTGTGGACGTTCACCCTCCAATACCCCTCTTTCTTGTTCCCCGGCAAGACGCAATACTCGACGGAAGAAGCGCCGAAGGGTTTGGTCATTCGCCGCGAGCTGAACTCCTGCAATCCCTTCAACTGGCTACGCGTCGGACGGGCAGTTATGAAAGCTGCACCGGAGATGCTTATTTGTTGCTACTGGATGGCGTTCTTTGCTCCTGCCTACGGACTGATCTCACGCATAACTAAGCGAAACGGCAAAACGAAATGCATAGCCCTCGTGCATAATATGTTGCCGCATGAACCATCCATTCTCGATAAACTCTTTGCACCCTATTTTGTGAAGTCCCAGGACGGCTTTGTGGCATTGAGCGAAAGCGTCCTCAAAGATATTGAAAAAATAGAAATCACCAATCACCAATCACCAATCACCAATAAGCCGAAGGCTTTCTCTCCGCATCCTATCTATGACCATTACGGTGAGCGAATGACGAAGAAAGAGGCGTGCAAGGCATTGGGATTGTCGGTTGAGAAGCAGTATATGTTGTTCTTTGGGTTGGTGAGAGCGTATAAGGGTTTAGATCTGCTGCTGGATGCCTTCGACCAGATCAAAGAGCAGTTGCCGGATTTGCAACTCATCATCGCAGGAGAGTTCTACGAGGATGAAGATAAATACCGCAAGCAGATAGAAGCCAACGGCCTGACTGAGCGCGTAGTACTGCGCAATGAGTTTATTCCTGACGCTGATTTGAGAAAGTATTTTGGAGTAGCAGATCTGATCGTTCAGCCCTATAAGAGTGCTACGCAAAGCGGCGTGACACAAGTGGCATTCCATTTCGAGAAACCGATGTTGGTGACGAATGTAGGTGGATTAGGCGAGATCGTGCATGATCATCAAATGGGATATGCCTGCGAACCGAAGGCGGAGGCTATCGCTGAGGCTATACGCGATTATTTCACGAATAACAGGCAAGAGGCTTATACGGCATATCTGCAAAAAGAGAAAACGCGATACGCATGGGATAAGATGACAAAAGCGTTTAGTACGGTGAAAGGTGAAAATTGAAAGGTGAAAGGTATGAATTCACAACAAATTATACAACGGGCGAAGGAGTGTTTGGCGCTCGAGGCTCAGGCAATACAATCCCTTATCCCGCGGCTGGATGAGACCTTCATGCACGCCGTGGAGATGATTCGCGACTGCAAAGGAAAGATCGTAGTAACCGGAGTGGGCAAAAGCGGACATATCGGTTCGAAGATTGCCGCTACGCTGGCTTCAACTGGCACACCGGCGTTCTTCTTGAACCCGCTGGATGCGTATCATGGAGACTTGGGAATGCTCTCCTCGCAGGACATAGTGCTGGCGATCTCTTACTCCGGCGCAACAGAAGAACTCGTACGGTTCTTGCCTATTATTCAGGCGAAGAAAATTCCTATTATCGGCATGTCGTCCAAGGAAGATTCACCTTTGGCACGTTGCTCGCAGGTTCATCTCAATATCGCAGTGGAGTCTGAAGCCGACCCGCTCAATCTTGTGCCTACGGCTTCCACCACCGCTACGTTGGCCTTAGGAGATGCGCTGGCGTGCGCTTTGATGGAAGCGAGTCATTTTCAACCTACCGACTTCGCGCAGTTACACCCGGGAGGAGATTTGGGAAAGAAACTATCCGCCAAAGTGTCAGAGGTGATGTTTACGGAGAACTTACCATTCCTCACGCCACAGATGCCGATGAGCGAAGCAATAGAAATCGTGACAAAGGGTACGTTAGGGATAGGGATAGTGGTAAAAGAAGCCTCTCCTAAATCCTCCCCTAAAGGGAAGGACTTGCGCAAACTCCCCTCCCTTCTGGAAGGGGATGGGGGTAGGCTACTTGGTATCATCACCGATGGCGATATTCGGCGTGCAATGCAACGGTTAGGCAAAGAATTCTTTGAGGCCCAAGTGGCAGATATTATGTCGCGGAATCCGAAGACGATTAGTAAGGACGCAAAGATTGCTGAGGCTGGCGAGAAGATGAACCATCACTCCATCCATACACTCATTGTGGTAGAGGAAATCACCAATCACCAATCACCAATCACCAATCCCCGCGTAGTGGGCGTCGTCGACTCCTTCTCTTGCTTGCCCGGTACACGGTTTTATCATTAATAAAGGTTATAGGTTACAGGCTATGGTGAAGTTATTTTTGACGGATGTAGATGGCTGTCTGACGGATGGGGGAATGTACTATACGGCAGAAGGCGATGTGATGAAGCGTTTCTGCGTGTATGACGGTATGGGTATGGTGTGCCTGCAGCAAGCAGGTATCCCTTGCGGAATACTGACGAGCGAGAATAGCGCAATCGTAAAGGCGCGCGCAGAGAAACTAAAATTGCAATACTTATACCTTGGTGTCGGCAGTAAGGTCAATCCGAATTGCCTGACCAAGCTCCAAGCAGCGCAAGAGATCTGCGCCCAACTAGGTATCTCCCTCTCTGAGGTGTGCTTTGTAGGCGATGACATCAACGACCTCGAACTCCTTTCCTCCGTCGGCTATCCTTGTTGTCCTCCCAATGCCCGTCCCGAGGTGTTGTCTATACAAGGAATTAAGGTTCTCCATACCCCAGGCGGACAAGGTGCCATCCGCGAGATTTGCGATGAGATACTTTTGGAAATGGTTCACTAATTAACCGAATGAAACGAAATGAATGAAGAATTAGAAATAGAAAAGTCACGGATGGTGAAGTCACATGACATACATTTGGATGCGGAGTACGCGGATTGGATTGCTGAGTTGAAACATCGGTATCGTTCTGCGCAAGTAAAAGCTGCGGTTCGGGTGAACACGGAAAAATTGCGCTATAACTGGGAACTTGGACGTGACTTGGTGCAGAAGAAAGCTGAAGAGCGATGGGGTGCCGGGGTGGTTGAGCAGGTGAGCCTGGACATGCAGCGGGAGTTCCCAGATGCAGATGGGTTCTCAACGACCAATCTATGGTATATGAAGAAGTGGTATCTGTTTTATAACGATGCAGATACAAAACTGCAACGAGCCGTTGCAGAAATTGAAGATGAAAAATTCCAACGACCCGTTGGAGAATTTCAAGGTACTGAAAATGAGCAAGATATAAAACTCCAACGACCCGTTGGAGAAATTGAAGATGAGAAAATGCACCAACTTGGTCCAGAATTTCCTGCAATCTTTGGTCTCGTTCCATGGGGACAGCATATAGAAATTATAACAAGGTGTAATTCTATTGAGGAGGCAATCTATTATGTAGGTCAAACGATAGATCGAGGTTTGAGCAGACCTGCGTTGATTAACTGCATCAAGGCGAACCTGTATGAGCATCAGGGGAAGATAGTTAATAACTTTGCGGAGCATATGCCGGAACTGCAGAGCAAGTTGGTGCAAGAGGTATTCAAGGAGAACTATGACTTTGGCTTTGCGACAGTGAAGCATGAGATCTATGACGAGCATGAGTTGGAAGAGGCATTGAGTAATAGCGTGACAAGTCTGCTGCTGGAGTTAGGAACAGGATTTGCGTTTATCGGAAGGCAGAAGCAGTTGATCACCGGTGATTCGACGAGTAAGATAGATCTGCTGTTCTACCATATTCGTCTGCGTTGCTACGTAGTGTGCGAGTTAAAAGCAAAGCCGTTCGAGCCGGAGTTTGCAGGGAAATTGAATTTCTATGTGAATGCAGTGGATGACTTAGTGAAGCATGAGGATGATAATCCGACGATTGGTTTGCTGATTTGTTCGGATATGAACAAGGCGAAGGTGCAATGGTCGTTCCGCGGCATCTGTACGCCGATGGGTGTGGCGACATACAATAACGTGCGGATTCAGGAGATGCTACCGACGCAAGAACAGTTGCAGGAACGGATGGAGTTGCTGCAACGTGAGATGCGGACGACCAAACGGTTGATGAAAGGATAATAAATTATGGCAGATGTAGAATTAAGTAACGGAATAGATCATCTTCACGGCAAGTTGGCAAGTAGGGATGACATCTATTATCGCACACGAAATGGAAAACAATTCGCGGTGCAGATGGTCAATCCTCGGCAGAAATTCTCTCCCAAAGAGAAAACCCTCCATGCAGGCTTCGGACAAATAGCCAAATTAACGTCCCGCATCGCCAAAGACCCCGCACTCGCTGCGCCATACATGCCGGACTTCGAAGCGCAGAAAGCCAATGGAGGACAAACGAGTTTATACCAATATCTCCTCACCCGCTTCCTCCGCGAAGCAAAGTCCGACCGCGCCGCCAAAATCGCCGAACTCACAAAACTCACAGAACTCACAGCGCACCAAGACGAGTCAAAGGCATAACATAAGCATAACATAAGCATAACATAAAGCCAAGGTCGCTATACCCACACCGCAAGAAATGTAAATGGTGATTAATATTAATGACGGTTTACATTGTCGCAATGATGGGACAAAAAGGCACAGAGAAACCGGAATACGATTCCGGGGCAATGGAAAAAGAAGAAAAAATGACATGACTAAGTTGACAAAGTTGACCAACTAAAGTTAGAACTTGGTCAAGATGGTCAAGATGGCCAAGCAAATTTTTAATAGAAGAAGAAAAATAAAGGAAAGATATGAGTAAGAATATAGCGATTATATTAGCCGGAGGAAGTGGAGTGAGGTTTGGTCGGGAAGACGCACCCAAACAATTCCTCAAAGTTGCCGGAAAGAAAGTAATCGAGCACACCATTGATGTGTTTGAGAATAATGCGCATATAGATGAAATCGCGATAGTTAGTCGCGCAGAGAATGTGCAGGACATAGAACAGATGATCGTTGTGAACCATTATAGGAAGGTGAAGAAGGTACTTTTAGGTGGTAGAGAACGCTATCATTCCAGTTTGTCGGCAATTAATGCTTACACCGACGATGAAGATAACTTAATTTTCCATGATGCGGTTCGTCCTTTGGTTAATGACCGGATCATTAATGATTGTGTTGAGGCACTCTCGAGATATGAAGCGGTAGATGTAGCTATCCCGGTTGCAGATACGATTATACAAGTGGATGATGATGAGTGTATAGAATTTATTCCTCGTCGCGCTGCTTTACGAAGCGGACAAACGCCGCAATGTTTTAAGCGAGGAATAATCAACCGAGCATATGAGTTAGCGTTGAACGATCCTCAATTTACGACGACCGATGATTGTGGGGTGGTTCGTAAGTATTTGCCGGAAGTGCCTGTCTTTGTGGTGAAAGGCGAGGTGTTCAATATGAAAGTGACCTACAAGGAGGACTTATTTTTGATAGACAAACTCTTCCAATTAAAGACGGCGCAAGGCAATCAAGAAGGATTAACGAAAGATACTCAACAGCAACTAAAGAATAAAGTGCTTGTCGTTTTTGGTGGAAGTTATGGGATTGGGGCAGAGATAGTACGGATGGCAAAAGAATATCAAGCGAAAGTGTATTCATTTAGTCGTTCTCAGAATGGAGTAGATGTAAGCGATGAGAAACACGTTAGACAGGCCTTGCACGATGTGTATGAAGCGGAAGGTAAGATTGATTATGTGGTGTGTACGGCAGGATTGCTTGTAAGGGAGTCGCTTTATGCAATGGACTATGTTAAAATCCAACAATCTGTGCATGTGAATTTGTTGGGTGTTATCAATGTGGCGAAAGAGTCCTTCCCTTATTTGAAAGAAAGTCAAGGTGCATTATTGTGCTACACGAGCAGCAGTTATACGCGCGGACGAATGATGTATAGTGTGTATTCGGCGACCAAGGCAGCGATTGTGAACTTAGTTCAGGCCCTAGCCGAAGAGTGGAATGCGGATCATGTGCGGATTAATTGCATCAATCCTGAGCGTACAAAGACCCCGATGCGCGTCTCTAATTTTGGTAATGAGCCGGAAGATACATTGCTTAAGGCTGAGCAAGTGGCGATAGCTTCGTTGAATACAATAACGGCAGATTTTACAGGAGAAGTGATAGATGTTAAACGTCATTGAGAAGATAAAACAATTTGTTGGTATATCGTTTTTGGATAGTGTGTATAAAGCATTCACTTTTCGTGATTTCTTTATAGCAACGTTCCCTTCGTGTATGCGTAGGAAGGTACGAAGCGTGCGAAATAAGCAAACTCACAAGATGGAGGAATTGCGTAAACAAGAGAAGTGTAGTGTGATTTTTTTCTTGCAGACACCTTCTGTATGGAAATATGATGCATTGTATCACCAATTAGAGGAATCAGCGATTTTTGAACCCTTGGTGGTTGTTTCTCCTTACAATGTCCATCTTAATTATGACAAAGAAGAATGTTTTCGCGTTATGAAGCAAACAGAGGAGTTTGCGCGCACACGAGGTTATAACTACGTAGGCACATATGATTGGGAAACGCACAAATGGCGCGATATAAAGAAACTCTACCAGCCGGATATAGTGTTTTTTACTAAGCCGTATAAAGATACACTTCCAGCGTACCATATTTATAATTTTTTAGACGCACTGACGCTTTATGTGCCATATGGTATCAATTGTATCAATTTATTTCATAATACATATGGACTTTCATTTCAGGCATTGTTATGGAAATTCCTGGTAGAAACAGATTTTCAGAAACATTATGCGGAGATTTATGAGAAGAGTCATGGGGACAATGTGGAGGTAGTAGGTGCTTTAGCAGAGGAGAAACTGATGCAGGATGACTACGAGGCGAAAGATGTGTGGAAACCACAATCGAAGAAAAAGAAGCGAATTATATGGGCTCCGCATCACACGGTGGACTATCTGTTTAACTTCTCAAATTTCTTGGAGTATTGTGATGACATGTTGCGATTAGCTGAAAAATACAAAGATGATATACAGATAGCATTCAAACCTCATCCTGTGCTCAAGTTTAAGTTGATTAATATCTGGGGGTTGGAGAAAACGGAGGATTATTATGCACGCTGGGCTAACTTGGGAAACGGGCAGATAGAACAAGGGGATTATATTGATTTGTTTAAGACATCCGATGCGATGATTCATGATTGCGCTTCGTTTACCGTGGAGTACCTGTATGCAAAGAAGCCGGTTTTATTCCAAATCAAGAACGATAAAGTAAAAGAGGAATTTAACTCATTTGGTGAATTGTGTTTAGATCTCCACTATCACGCCTATTCGATAGAGGAAACGGACAAGTTTATTCGTGAGGTGGTAATTGGAGGCAATGATCCAAAGAAAGATGAGCGAGAGCAATTCTATAAACAATATTTGTATCCGAAGGATGGAATTATGCCTTCTGAGAAGATATTTGATATTCTTAAAACGACATTAGGGAAATAATGAATTCTATGAATAAAATTAACTGGAAACAGATTTGGCAGAAGAGTTGGCCGCATTTGTGTGTCATTTTAATCTTCCATGTATTGCTGTTGGTGTATTTTGCACCGGAAGTGTTTAGTAATAAGCAGTTACCTCAGGGAGATGTGATCAGTAGTTTGGGATGGGGACAAGATGCAAGAGAGTACCATGAGGCGACGGGAGAGTATTCAGATTGGTCTAATGCTATGTTTGGAGGAATGCCCCATAACTATGCTTATTCGGCTCCCTCAAAGAGCATTTTTCATAAAGTACATAAAGTACTGACCTGTTATATTCCGGCTCATACCGTGATGCCGATATTGATGTGCTTGTTGGGCTTTTATGTGTTCATGTTAGCCTTTGGATGCAGTCCATGGTTAAGTATGGTGGGAGCTATCGCCTATGCGTTTGCATCATACAATCTTATTATCATTGATGCGGGACATGTGACCAAGGCGGAGGTTATAGCATCTATTCCTGCCGTCATAGCCGGCGTCAAATTGTGCTATGACAGGAAATATGTTTGGGGTGGAATACTTACGTTATTAGCAACCGGTTTGAATGTATATTGGAACCATCAGCAGATTTCCTACTATACTATCATCATGTTGTTTGCGTTAGCTGTCGCCTATTTGGTCTTTGCCATCGTCCAAAAGCAAATGAAGAGTTTTTGGTTGACGTCCTTCTTTCTTGTTTTTATTGCATTAATAGCTATTCTTCCTGCTGCAGACCGACTTATTCCTTCCATGGATTATTCGAAAGAATCCATGCGTGGAGGGGCAGTGTTGCATGGAGCGGCAGATAGTGAGGCCGGTAAGTCTGGTTTGAATCGGGATTATGCGTTTATGTGGAGTTACGGTAAGGCAGAAACGATGACACTCTTGATTCCTAATTTCTATGGTGGTAGTAGCAACTATCCGTTAGGCGAAGACAGCGAGATGTACCGTACCATTAAGAAATATGCGGGCAACTCTCAGGCTAAGCAATTTGTGAAAGCTGCTCCGACTTATTGGGGCGATCAGCCGTTCACTTCTGGACCTGTTTATGCGGGTGCTATTATCTGTTTCCTGTTTATATTAGGATTAATGGTTGTTCCGCAAAAAGAGCGTTGGTGGCTATTGGCTGCGGCTGTTATTGGTATTGTGATGTCATGGGGACGTAATTTCCCAGGATTGAATAACTGGCTGTTTGACCATTTGCCATTATATAATAAGTTCCGTACGCCCAGTATGTCGCTTGTAATGACTACCACGGCGATGGCGATGATGGCGATGTTGGCGCTAAAAGAGGTGATAGACCGAAAAGTGGAACTTAAGCATCTGTATATTGCGGGAGGAATAACAGGTGGATTATGCCTGCTCTTTGCTTTATTCCCGGGGATAGCAGGTTCTTTCTCCGGTTCAGTAGATGCACAAATGCCCGATTGGTTGACTTCCGCTTTGGTGGCAGATCGTCGGCATATGTTGACAGCCGATGCTTGGCGCTCGTTTGTTTTTGTTGCTTTGGCTTTTGTGGCATTGTTCTTCTATCTGCGGATGGAGAAGATGAAAAGCGCGTACGTGATTGCTATTATCGGTGTGCTGACGCTTGTTGACTTATGGGCGGTGGATAAGCATTTCTTGAACGATAGCCATTTTGTACCGAAAAAACAACAATTGATTGTGCCGACGGAGGCAGATAAGCAGATTCTGGCAGACAAAGATCCGGATTATCGTGTGCTGAATTTGGCAAGCAATACATTCAATGAGTCACGAACGAGTTACTTCCATAAGTCGGTAGGAGGTTATAGTCCTGCTAAGTTGCGTCGCTATCAGGATGTTATTGATTATTATCTGTCCGGTCGTTTGAACATGAACGTAATCAATATGCTTAATACACGGTATGTGATTACGCAGCAGGGCGTACAATATAACCCATCGGCTTTTGGTAATGCTTGGTTTGTGAAGAATGTGCAGTGGGTAAATACCCCGAATGAGGAGATTGAAGCTATCGGCGATGCGAACTTGCGTAATGTGGCATATGTAGATACCTGTTGGCGCAATAAGATTAAAGGTGAAATCGCTATGACGCAGCCCGCGAAGATAGAATTGACCAATTATGCGAACCCGGGTAACTTATTCTATGAGAGCGAAAGTGCAGAAGATGGATTGGCAATCTTCTCAGAGGTGTATTACAAGACGTGGAAAGCCTTCATTGACGGACAAGAAGTACCTGTATTGCGCGCGAACTATATATTACGCGCGCTTGAGATTCCTGCCGGAAAACATACCATTGAGTTCCGATGCAAGGACGATTTGCTGAAGCAGACGCAAATCATTTCTCTCATTGCGTCTTGTGTTATTGTGCTGGTAGTTATGCTCCTGTTGATATTTAGAAAAAAGATTGAAAAGGAATGAACCTGCTAACGATCAATAGTTTCGATTGTTCTGCGCAGGCTTCCGGTGGAGTAAACCAGACAACAGTTGCGCTGACTACCTATTTCACAAAGCATTGTGGAATACATTGCTTTTTGGGTTTCTTCGAGCCTTTGCCTCCGGGTAAAGAACCTTTGCCTCTTTTTGAAGGACGTATCTGCCTCAATAGGAATTTGGATAGAGAGGCTTTTGCTCGTTTCCTTACCGGTAACCATATTGATGTTGTCCAAGTGAACTTCCTCAAAAAGCAAAACCTTGTGGTAATGCCGCAGCTATATGAGATGGCGCATCAGTGTGGCGCTAAACTGATATATGCCTTCCATATGTGTCCCGGCTTTCAGGTTGTGACATACGGCTCTTGGGAAAGAATGCTATATGGATGGAAACATAGCGATAGTGCTGTTCCGGAGACCAAGAAATGGCTGATGACGAAGACTCAACCCGTATGGAAACCTTTAGCCAGACGCATCTTGCAAACCAAGTATCGCACACCATACGAGTCTTCCGACAGAGTAGTCGTGCTTTCCAAGAATTATTTCGCGCCTTACCTCTATTATGCCGGAATCAAGCATAGCGACAAGATGATAGCGATAGGAAACTCATTACGGTTTTCTCAATTTGCTACGGAGGA